>CBJNAR010000008.1:0-16051 GCA_966434075.1 uncultured bacterium | reverse complement strand
GGGGGCGGCGGAGGCGCGGATGCTTCGGCGGGGGTCAAGGTGGCTCGTGGGGCCAGCACCAGGGCGACGGCAAGCTCCAGATCGGCGTCTTCGACCGTCGTGCGCCCGGCCAGGGCCGCGGCGGCGCGGGCGGTGCGGGCCGCGATGTAGTCGGCGCGCAGGCCGGGCACGCCCATCCGCAACGCCACGGCGGCCAGGGCGGCGATCTGGTGTTCGGCTAGCGCGATGTCCGGCAAGCGGGTCCGCGCCCCGGCCACCCAGGCGGCCAGGTCACCGGGCGGATCGGCGTCGAGTGCGCCGGTTGCCGGGACCCAGAGGCCGGCCTGGGCCAGGAGAGCCGGGTAGCGGGGTGGCGTGCCGGGCGCGGCGGTGGTCAGCAGCAGCAGGCGGGCGGGCAGGCGTGCGCTCACGCCGTCGCGTTCCAACTGGACGGCGCCCTGGCGCAGGGCCGTGGTCAGCGGGCAGGCGGTCTCGGCGGGCAGCAGATCGGGATCGGGCAGCCAGAGGACGCCGCCGTCGTGGGTGGCAAGCAGCCCAGGGCGGGCGACACGCCGCCCGGTGCGCAGGCTGGCGGCGAGATCGAGCCCGCCCAGGATCTGCGCCGGGCCGGCGTCAAGCGGCAACCGCAGTACCTGTGCTTCCGGCCCGCGCAAGGCGGTCAGCGCGGCGGCCCATGGTTCCAGCGCCCAGCCGTCAGCGCCCCAGAAGACCGCGCCGCCCAGCGCCGGGTCGAGCGCGAGCAGCGCCAGCGCGGTGGCGGGCGATAGATCGGGCGTCATGCGGGGAAGATGCGGTCCAGCACCTCGGCCACGCGTTCGCCGCCGTCGAGCGGGTCGAGCGGCCCGCGGCGCAGGCGATGGCGCAGGGCAGGCACGGCTACCCGGCGCACATCGGCGACCGTAGCCGTGACCCGGCCCTCCAGCGCGGCCAGGGCCCTGGCCGCCCGCACGATGGTGATCTCGCCACGATGGCCGTCCACGTCCAGGTCGCGGCAGAGCGCCGCCGTGTCGCGCAGCAACGGGTCGGGGAAGGCGACGCGGGGCAGGGCTTTCTGGGCGGCGCGGACCTGGCGGGCCAGGGCGCGCTGCGCGGGGGCGTAGCGCCGGGCGAAGGCGCCGGGATCGTGCTCATAGGCTTCGCGGCGGCGCACGATCTCCACTCGCTGGTCCAGGTCGGTGATCGTCTCCACGCGCACCAGCAGGCCGAAGCGGTCGAGCAACTGCGGGCGCAGTTCGCCCTCCTCGGGGTTGGCCGACCCGGCCAGCACAAAGCGCGCCGGGTGGCGCACGCTCAAACCCTCACGCTCCACGATGTTGACCCCGCTGGCCGCTACGTCCAGCAGCAGATCGACCAGGTGATCTTCCAGCAGATTCACCTCGTCGATATACAGAAAGCCGCGGTTGGCGCGCGCCAGCAATCCCGGTTCATAGGCCCGCACCCCCTGGCCCAGCGCCTGCTCCAGGTCCAGGCTGCCGGTCAGCCGGTCGGCGGTCACGCCCAGGGGCAGATCGACCACGGGCACCGGGCGCAAAGCGCGCCGGGCCGGTCGCGCCGGGTCGGCCCGGCACTCGTCGCAGAGCGGCCCGGCGGGATCGCAACCATAGCGGCACCCGGCCACCGCCGTCACGGGCGGCAACAGCCCGGCCAGGGCGCGCACAATGGTCGATTTGCCCGTGCCGCGCTGGCCCAGGATCAAGACGCCGCCCACGCGCGGGTTGATCGCCGCGATCAGCAGGGCCGTCTTCAACTCATCCTGGCCGACGATGGCCGTGAACGGGTAGGGCGGGGGCGCCGCCGCGCTGATCGGCTGCGGCTCGGCGGGAAGCGATTCGCTATCTGCGAAGGGGCGGGGGATGCCGGTGTCCATGGCCTCATTGTACCGGCAGCGCCCCTCCGGCGCAAGCTAATGATAGGCATCCCATAGGCCAAACTCAGCCGCGGTACTCCTCCTCCTTCACCAGCTCCAGCCAGGTGGTGGCGCCGAAGGTGATCGCCAGGTGCGTCATCGCCTGGGGCTCGTCCGGGTGCGCGCCGTGCCAGTGCTCCGCGCCCGCCGGGATGCGGGTCATGTCGCCTGCGGCGGCGTCCACCGCGCGTTCCCCGCGCATTTGCACCCGCCCCTGGCCTTCCAGGAAGTAGAGCGTCTGCTCGCCGGCGTGCGTGTGCCAGTGCGTGCGCGCGCCGCGCTCGAAGGTGACCCGGCCTACCCCCACCGGCTCCCCCTGGCCCTGCGCGACCATGCGGACCTGGACAGTGCCCGTGAAGTTGTCGGCGCTCCCTTGCCGCGCCGGTAAGTCTTCCGCGTGCTCGAAAGAGATGCTCATATACTGGCTCCTTTCACATCATGGCCCTAAATCAAACGCCATTCTCCTCAAAAACGCGCCGGGCAATGGTCACGGCCGTACTCGCCGCCGGCCAGCCGGCATAGAAGGCCAGATGCGTGATCACCTCGACCAGTTCGTCACGGGTGACGCCATTGTCGAGCGCGCGCTTCAGATGATGGGGTAGCTCGTTGGTGCGGTAGCCCGCGATCAGGGTCGCCACCGTGATCAGGCTCCGGTCACGCTTGGACAGGCCGGGCCGTTCCCAGACCTCGCCGAACAGCACGTTATCGGTGTAGTCCCCGAGTGCGGGGGCGATGTCGCTATAGGGGTTGCGTTGTGGGGCCGGTTGATCGGACATAGTGTTGTCTCCTTTCAGCTACCATCAGGCATCAAGTTGTCGGGCGCGGCACGAGTTGGAGCGCGCGGCGGGCGCCGCCGTGGTCAGGCCCATGCAGCCGAGGCCGCGCGCCGCGACTTCCAGGTTAGCGATCTTAGGTATCACGTTTTGCCTCACTCAAAGCTTTCACCACTTGCGGATCACGATGGTCGAAGAAGACGCTAGCCTTCGTGTCCAGCGCGACGATCGCCTCCATGTCTTCGGGGCTAAGTTCAAAACCGAAGATGTTGAAGTTCTCGACCATTCTCTCTTTCCGCACGGATTTTGGGATAACAACGACCCCTCGTTGTGTCAGCCAGCGCAGTATTACCTGCGCCACGGTTTTCTTGTATTTCCCAGCGATAGAAAGCAGCAACTCGTTTTGGAAGATGTTGTTTCTGCCTTCCGCGAATGGGCCCCAGGATTCGATCTGAACGTTGTTCTCTTGCAGGAATTTCTGGGTTTCAATTTGCTGGTTGAACGGGTGTGTTTCGATCTGGTTGACCGCCGGAGGCACGTCGTTATGAAGCATCAGGTCCATTAACCGATCCGGCTGGAAGTTGCTGAGCCCTATTGCCCGGATCCGACCGACCCGGTACAATTCTTCCATCGCGCGCCAGGATCCGTAAACATCCCCGATGGGTTGATGGATCAGGTACAGATCCAGATAATCCAGTTGTAGCCGCTGTAAAGACCTTTCAAACGCCTGCTTTGCGCTTTCGTAACCCGCATCCTGAATCCACAGCTTGGTGGTGACAAACAACTCTTCTCTCGCCACGCCGCCTCTCTTGATTGCTCTGCCGACTGCTTCTTCATTGCCATAGGACGCCGCGGTATCAATCAGCCGGTAGCCGGTCTGTATCGCTTCGTATACGCTTCTTTCGCATTCTTCAGCGTCAGGTATCTGAAAAACGCCGAACCCTAAAATGGGCATTTCCACTCCATTATTTAGCGTGACCGATGGAATAGCCGGCATATATGGTTCTCCTTGTTGGCGCTATTGCCTGGTGTTGCTCCCGCAAATGGCTACCCTGGTAACGGCAATACAGGGGTGTTCAGCGCGGCATGAGTTTGAGTGTCACGGACCGCGATTCGGCGCTCACCACCGGGCTGACGAACCTTTCGGGGTAGCGGCGATATTTGGCGCGGTACGCGGCGTCGATCTGCTCGTGGATGGTGTCGGCGGGGGCCACGTCCACGAAGGTAACGTCCTTCTCGACGCCGCCGGCCCGGATGTGCCCGGCGTGGCGGACCTGGGCGCCGCGGAACCAGGCGGCGTTGCGCTCATGAGCGGATCGGACGTAGAGGTCGTTGCCAACGCGGACGACCCAGATCGTCGTCGGATTGGGTAGGGTGCCGTCGCGCCGCTGGGGCGCGATCTGTAGTTCGTCGGCGGCCCCGATCTTGTTAAGCTCGTCGCTCGTCCACGCGGTCATTGGTACGTCTCCTTTGTGCTGCGCGTGCTGCGGGTTTGTCTGACGCAGGCGCGGGTCATTCTCCCGGCGGGAAGTCCGTGGACGCGGCCAGTTCCGTTTGCGCCTCGAAGCCGGCGACGCGCTTGCGCAGGGTCGCCAGGGTGTTTTCCAGCGCCTGGGCGCCAAGGACCATGCGCAGCGGCGCCGGCTCCACGTCGGCGCTCTCGATGATGCGTGCGGCCATGCGGGCCGGGTCACCGGGGGCCAGGCCATTTTTGGGATCCAGCATCCGCTGGAAGCTGTGGGCCGGGGTGCTGTCGTAGATCGGCATAAGCGTGGCTACCTGCGCGCTGCCGTAGCGAAACTCGGTGCGCGCGCCGCCCGGCTCGACGATCGTCATGCCGATCCCGAAGGGGGCGACTTCCTGGGCGACCGACTCGACGAAGCCTTCGATCCCCCACTTGGTGGCGTGGTACAGCGAGTTGCCGGGGAAGGCGACCTGCCCGCCGTAGGACGAGATCTGGATGATGCGCCCGCCGCCCTGGGCGCGCAGGTGCGGCAGCGCCGCCCGGATGAGCTGGATCGGCCCGACGAGATTGGTCGCGACGATGTGCTCGACCTGCGCGTCGGTCAGCTCCTCCGCGGCACCGAACAGGCCGTAGCCGGCATTGCTGATGATCACATCGATGCGCCCAAGCTGCGCGAAGAGGCGCTCGATGACCGTGTGGATCGCCGCGGTGTCCGTCATGTCGAGCACCTCCGCGCGGAACGTCTCGGGATACTGCGCGGCCAGATCGGCGACCTTGCCGGGGTCGCGCACAGTGCCGGCGACGCGGTCGCCCCGCGCCAGGATCTGCTCGGCCAGGGCGCGGCCAAACCCGCTGTTGGCGCCGGTGATGAACCAGGTGCGTTGTGCCATCGTAAATGCTCCTATCGTGCTATGATGCCGTGACCTCATCGACGGCCCGCAGCCCATTCAGCATACGCGGGTAGCCGATGAAGGGCAGAAGCTGGGTCAAGAAGGCGATTTGCCGGGCGCGGTCATTGCCCACTCCGTAGTTAAACTGGATTGGAAATTGGGCGCTGACTACTCGTTCGCCGGCGCCTCGGTCACTGGATCGGAATCCTCACCCGTAGCGCTCGTCTCCCGTCCCCCGCGCTCCCTGGACCGGGATCTGGGCGGCCGCGCTTTCGATTTCGCGCAGGTCCTCGCGCGTCAGTGCGATGTTCACGGCGCCCAGATTCTCCTCCAGCCGGTGCCGTTTCGTGGTGCCGGGGATCGGCACGATCCAGGGTTGCTGGGCCAGCAGCCAGGCGAGCGCGATCTGCGCCGGGGTCGCCTGCTTGCGCGCGGCTACCTGGCTGAGCAACTCGACCAGCGGCTGGTTGGCCTGGCGCGCCTCGGGCGTAAAGCGCGGGAACCGGGAGCGAATGTCGGACGCGTCGAACGCGCCGGCCGGGTCCACCGTCGCGGTGAGAAAGCCCTGCCCCAGCGGGCTCCAGGGCACGAAGCCGATGCCCAATTCTGCGCACGCCGGCAGCACTTCCGCTTCCGGGTCGCGTGCCCATAGCGAATACTCGCTCTGCACGGCCGTGACCGGCTGCACCGCGTGCGCCCGCCGGATCGTCTGCGCACTCGCCTCGGAAAGACCAAAGTGCTTCACCTTGCCTGCCCCGATCAGGTCCTTGACCGTGCCGGCCACGTCTTCAATCGGCACCTCCGGGTCCACCCGGTGTTGATAGTACAGATCAATGGTTTCGACCCGCAGGCGCCCCAGCGAGCCTTCGACCGCTTGCTTGATCTGCTCCGGCTTACTCGACCGGCCCAACCGCTCCCCGTTGGGTCCAAAATGCCAGCCGAATTTGGTGGCAATCACCACGTGCCCGCGGAAAGGCGCCAGCGCTTCGCCGACCAGTTCTTCGTTGACGAACGGGCCGTAGGATTCGGCGGTATCGAAAAAGGTGAGGCCCTGATCGACGGCCGCCGCCACGAGGGCTATCATTTCTTGCCTGTCTCGGGGTGGGCCGTAATTGACGCTCATGCCCATGCAGCCGAGGCCGAGCGCCGAGACTTCCAGGGCGGCGGCGCCCCGGCCCAGTGTACGCTGTTGCATTGTTCTACTCCTCTATAGTGCGCTAAATATCCAGGGGTGGCTCAGCGCCGGGCGGCCCCGCGGCGGGCCGGCCATTGGCGAGGTGGACGGCGATGAGGTGCGCGGCGACCGGAGCGACGCCCGGCTGCAGGAAGGAGAAGGCGCGGGCTTCGATGGCCTGATCTTCCACGGTGACGCGGGTATGCTGGCGCATGTGCTCGGCCCACGAGGTGACCAGGAAGGTCTCCAGGTAGCGGTCGGGGTCGCCCAGGTCGTGGAACAGGTCCCAGCGGATGGCGCCCTCGCGACGGCGGAAGCGGCGCATTGCATCCATGGCCGCGAGGAACTCGTCCGCGCGCTCGGTGGGCACCCGGTATTCGACCGTGACGAGCACCGGCCCATCCTCCAGCTCCGGCGTAATCGCTACCTGGGGGCCCGGCCAGTGCCCGGAGGGATTCAGGTCGAGGCGCTGGACCTGATGCAGCGGCCAGCGCCCGGTCGCCGCCAACCCGCCGGCCAGGGCCACGGCGGCCAGGGTGAGGGCGGTGGCCGTGCCGAATTGCTGGGCCAGAGCGCCCCAGGCCAAGCTGCCCGCCGCCAGCAGGCCCTGGAATACCAGCAGGTAGACGCTCAGGGCCCGCGCGCGCACCCAGGCCGGGACCGCTATCTGCGCCGCGAAGCCCACGCAGGACATCACTGTCAGCCAGGCCAGCCCGCCCGCGGCGGTGGTCAGCACGACCAGTGGCGCGAAGCGCAGGTAGGCCGCGGCCAGCGTGGCCCCGGCGAACACGAGCGTGGCTGCAGCGGTCAAGCGGTCCAGCGAGAGCGCTCGTCTCAGGCGCGGCAGCAGCAGGACCCCGCACACGGCGCCGGCACCGAGGCTGCCCAGGACGATCCCATACCCGGTCGGGTCCAGGCCGAGCTCGCGCCGGGCCACCACCGGCAGCAGGGACCAGAGGGCGCTGGCGCCCAGGGTGAAGGCGCCGATGCGCACCAGGACGGCCTGGAGCGCCGGGGCATCGCGCACGTAGCGCATACCCGCGAGCGAGGGCCCCAGCATGTCTTCGGGCGGGAGATCGCTCACGGTTCGGGCGGGCCGCCAGCGATAGATCGCCCGGAGCATGTCCAGCAAGGAGGCCGCGTTCAGCAGGAAGGCGGCGCCCGGCCCTGCCGTGCCCACCACCAGGCCGCCGAGGGCCGGCCCCACGGCCTGCGCCGCGTGAAATCCGCCGGCGTTCAGCGCAACGGCGGATTGGAGATCCTCGCGTTCGACGAGCTCGGGGAGCAGCGCCTGCCACGCTGGGCCGGTCAGCGCGGTCCCCAGGCCCATCAGGAAGGTGAACGCCAGCAGGGTCCAGGCCGACATAAGTCCCGCCAGGGTCAGCAACCCCATGGTGAGGGCGGCGAGGAGGTTCCAGGACTGGGTAGCGAGCAAGAGCTTGCGCCGGTCGACGATGTCGGCCAGCGCCCCGGCGGGCAGGCCAACCAGGAAGACCGGCAGGCTGGTGGCCGTCTGCATGAGCGCCACCAGCAGCGGCGACGCCGTGAGCGAGGTCATCAGCCAGGCGGCGCCGGCGATCTGCATCCAGTTGCCGGTGCTGGCGACCACCCAGGCGATCCAAACCGAGCGAAAGGCCGGGCGGCGCAGCGGGCTCCACATCGAAGCACCCGGCGCGAGACTGCCGGCGGCGCTGTGCCGGGCCGGGCTAACCGTACTCATCGTGTGCCCTCCTGCGCTCTGCGCTGTCTGCGTACTTACTGATGCCCAACGATCCGATGCGGCACATACGGCGCTTCCAGGTAGGCGACCTCTTCCTCGCTCAGGTGTACGGCCAGCGCGCCCGCGGCATCGTCCAGATGCGCGGTCTTCGTGGCCCCAATGATCGGCGCCGCCACCGGCTGCTTCTGCAACAGCCAGGCCAGCGCGATATGCACGCGCGGCACCCCATGCTTCTCCGCCAGTTCCGCCACTCGCTCCACGATCTGGCGATCGGTGCCGGCGGTTGCATCGTACTTGCTGCGCGCGACTTCATCGGTGGCGGCGCGAAGCGTGCTGTCCGCCGACCAGTCCCGCGTCAGGCGGCCGGAGGCCAGGGGACTATACGGCGTCACCCCGATCCCTTCCGCCCGGCACAGCGGCAGCATCTCCCGCTCCTCTTCGCGGTAGATCAGGTTCAGGTGGTCCTGCATCGAGACGAAGCGCGTCCACCCATGCCGCTCCGCGACGTACAGCGCCTTCTGGAACTGCCACGCGAACATGGCGGAGGCGCCGATATAGCGCGCCTTACCCGCCCGCACCACGTCGTGCAGCGCCTCCATCGTCTCCTCGATCGGGGTCTGGTAATCCCAGCGATGGATGATGTAGAGGTCCACGTAATCCATCCCCAGCCGTTGCAGGCTATGATCGATCTCGCTTAAGCTCGCTTTGCGCGATAGCCCGGCGCCGTTCGGCCCCTCGTGCATGCGGCCGTGCACCTTGGTGGCGATGACCACTTCGTCGCGGTTGGCGAAGTCCCGCAGCGCGCGGCCCAGGATCTCCTCACTCGCCCCCAGGGAATAGACGTTGGCGGTATCGAAGAAATTGATCCCCAGTTCGATGGCGTGCTTGACGATCGGCCGGCTGTGTTCCTCGTCCAGCACCCATTGGTGGATCCAGCGGGTCGCGTCCCCGAACCCCATGCAGCCGAGGCAGATGCGCGACACATCCAGGCCGGTGTTCCCGAGCTTCGTGTATTCCATGTCGTTTTCCTCTCTTACCTGCGTGCAACAGCCAGGCCCCGCCGGCGCTCGGCATCCAGGCGCCGATGTTGGATACTGTCGCGGCGCTTTGCCCTGCCGGGCCAACCCTACTCAGCGGGTGCCTCCCTGCCCCTTTAGTGCGCCTGCAGGAAGGCTCGTACCGCCTGAAGGGCCGGCTCGTAGGCGTCGCGATGGATATTGTGCCCGCTGCCCGCGATCTGCACGAGTTGCCCGTGCTGCAACAGCCCCAGCGCTTCTCGCGCCACCTCCGGTGTCACCACAGCGCCTGCCGCCGGATCGCCTGTGAGCAGCAGTGCCGGACATTCAATATGCGCGAGCACTTCTTCCCAGGGGAAGTCGGGGACCGTATAGAAATACCGGTACACTGCCGGGTCAAACTGCGCTTTCGACTCGGCCCAGGGTGGCAATTCGTCGGGATGCCAGTGTGGATTCATGGTTCTGGCCGTGGCGAGCCGCTCTTCGTCGGACATGGCCCGGAAATCAGGGAACAACGGTGGGGGGGCCGCCGTCTCCGCCTGGGCCGCAAACTGCTGTCTGGCCTGAAGGGGCATCAGCGGCGGGTCTTCGAGCACCGCCGCGCGCACCTGCGCCGGATAATTGGCCGCTAATACCGCCGCGGTGACAGCGCCCAGGGAATGACCCCACACGTAGGGCTTTCGCAGATCCAGACCTTCAATCACGCCGGCGGCATCGGCGGCCAGCAGGGATAGCGAGAAGCCGCTCGATAGATCGGCGGACTGGCCGTGTCCGCGGGCATCGGTCATGACGATGTCGTACTCGTTTGCCAGCGCGCCCGCCACGCGCGCCCAGACCCGCCCGCTGTCGGTGATACCGTGCAGCAGCAACAGGGCGGGCTTGTCTGGCGCGCCGCTGCGATGATAATGCACCTGGATGCCGTTGGCGGCGATGTCGCCTTCAAACCAGTGGCTCATGTCCTTCTCCTCGGCCGGCCCGGCGCATCCGGCAGCCCCGCGGTTCACGGCCACAGCAGCGTCTTGATCGCGCGGCGCTCGTCCATGGCGGCGTAGCCCTCCGCGACCTCGGCGAGCGGCAACTCCAGGTCAAAGACCTTGCCGGGGTCGATCTTGCGGTTCCAGATCAGGTCGATCAACTCGGGCAGGAAGCGGCGCACCGGGGCCGGGCCGCCCAGCAAATGGACTTCCGCGAAGAACAGATCCTCGCCGGGCAGCTCCACGCCGTGGGCGACGCCGACATAGCCGATATGCCCGCCGGGCCGGGTGGAGCCGATCGCCTGCAGCATCGACTCCTGGGTACCGACCGCCTCAACCACCGAGTGCGCGCCCAGCCCGTCGGTCATGTCTTTGATCCGCGCCACCCCCTCATCGCCGCGCTCGGTGACGATGTCGGTCGCGCCGAACTCGCGGGCAAGCTGCTGGCGCTCCGGGTGGCGGCTCATGGCGATGATCCGCTCGGCGCCCAACTGCCGGGCCGCCAGCACGGCCAGCAGCCCGACCGCGCCGTCGCCGACCACCGCGACGGTCTTGCCCGGTCCCGCCTCGGCAGCCACGGCGCCGAACCAGCCGGTGCCCAGCACGTCCGAGGCGGCCAGCAGGCTGGGGATCAGGTCCGCAGGCGGGATGTCGGGGGTCGCCACCAGCGTCCCGTCGGCCAGCGGCACGCGCAGCCACTGCGCCTGGGCACCCTCGGCACCGACGGGCTGATTGTTGACACAGCGGCTCTGGTAGCCGGCCTGGCAGATGGGGCAGGTGTTGTCGGAAGCGAAGAACGAGCCGACCACGAACTGGCCGGGCTTGATGTTCTTGACCGCGCTGCCGACCTCCTCGACGATGCCGGCGTATTCGTGCCCCATAGGCCGCGGCGCGGTGACGCGGTCGATGCCGCGGTAGGGCCACAGGTCGGACCCGCACACGCAGGTGGCGGACATCCTGATGATGGCGTCGGTCGGTTCAACGATCTGCGGGTCAGGGCGCTCCTCGAAGCGAATATCCCGCGGGCCATAGATGAGAGTTCCTTTCATGATGGTCTTCCTTCTAGTGATGCAATGCTCGGTCGGTTAATTATCAGCCGCGATTGCCGGCGGTCGCGCGGACCAGCGCTTGCACTTCATGCGCGATCCGCGTCGCCTCCTGCTCGTCATGCGCCTCCACGGCGCGCCAGTAGTCGATCTTGCGCTCCACATAGTGCATATGCGCCTGTAGCTCGGCCATGCGCCGGTGCAGCTCCTCCAGGTGCGCGGCAAGGAGCGCCTGTTGTTCCGCGGCAGCGCCGGCGCCGCGGGAGCGTAACTCAAAGTAGCGGCGCATCTGCTCGATCGGCATGCCGGTGGCGCGCAAACAGGCCAGAGTCTCCAACCGGGCCAGGTCCTCGCGGTCATAGCGGCGATGGCCGCTGCTTTCCTGGCGCGGCACCGGCTGGATCAAACCGATCCGCTCATAGTAGCGCAGGGTGTGCTCGCTCAACCCAGTGAGGGCGGCGGCCTGCTGCACGGTGTATCTTTCCGCCGGGCCGGTGGGTGGCCGGCTGCCGGACGGCGCCGGCGCTGCGTCGACATCAGGTAGCTTGGTTATCATATTTACTGCCCATCCTTTGCACCGAAAATCGGTAACTTGATCATTATATGAAAGTTAGAGCGCTCTAAGTCAAGAGCATAGTCTATGCCGGTGGCATCTGGCGGTGGGCGACGAGCCGGGCGTGAACATCTGCTACCTGTGCGGCGCCGGAAAAGTGGCGGAATGCTAACCGTTCTGCTTCCGGCATCCTCTTGTAAAACTAGAACATTAGTGCTAAAATAGGGGCGCTGTGCGACCTTGATCCGCTACTGTGGAGTTGCTTTTGCCTGAGACCGATCCGGCGCTGGCCGGGCTTCCCCCTGACGCCTACACACGGGTATCGGAGCTTGCCGATGAGGTGGTGCGCATGTACGGGGGGGCCGGGCCACCGTTCCCTATTCTGCACCTGCTGGCTATCCTGGAACCTGTCACGCTGATTCTGCCGCCGCTTGCCGATGGGCGCGACGCCGGGGTCTACGGCTATGCCTTTCCGGTGGAGTTCGCGCGCTATAAGCGGCACGCCGCGCTCTGCCTGGACTCAAACGCGCCGACGCGGGAGGTATTCGTCACCGCGTTCCACGAGGCGGGGCATGTGCTGCTGCACATCCTGCCGGATCGCTGCGCGCCGGGGATTCCGTATGCCCGTCGCGCCGGGCCGCCGCTGGACCCGCGCCATGGGCAGGCCGAAATCGAAGCCGACCTGTTCGCCCGGCTGACAACCATGCCCGCCGCCTGGGTGCGGCCCGCGTGGCTCTATGCCGCCGCCGTGACGGCCACGCCGGACGAAGCCGTCGCCTGGATGGCCGACCTGTTCAGCGTGCCCGTAGGATGGATGCAGCGCCGGCTCCTGCACCTGGGCTTGCTGTAGCCTCGGCGATTGCCGGAGGTGGCTGACCACCATTGCATAAGGCCAGGCCGCCCGCTTGCGAACGCGTGGGTCGATTCGGGTGGCTCCGGACGTGGCGACGCAGGCAGGAGGGATTCGTAGCGGCGCGATTTATCGCGCCTGCCGCTTTACGAGCATCTCGTTTGGATCGCGGCCCTGCCGTCCCGGCATCCGGGTAAAGAGACAGGCGCGATGAATCGCGCCGCTACGCCTGAGAACTTGCTGGAATCGGCATTAGGGCCGTTGTGCCACCAGGATCAGGCGGGGAGAGTCGCTGGTGTAGGGGTCGAGATCGTAGGTGCCGTAGATGCCGGCCAGGCGGAGGCCGGCGCGTTCGAGCAGGAGCTGGGCTTCCCAGCGATAGGTGTAGCGCAGGGTTTGCGGGATGGTGGTGCGGCGGACGCGCCCGGCGGCGTCCTCTTCGTCGTAGATCCAGTGGACGTGGTGTTGCTGTTCGGCGCTGTCCCACACGCCGCTGACGAACTTGAGCACCCGCCCGCCGCCGGGCCGGTCCCAGGCGCCCTGATGCACCAGTTCGCCGCCGGCGGGGTAGGGGCCGCCCGCGTCCACCGGGCTGAGGTCCAGCACCAGGAGTCCGCCGCGCCGCAGCCGGGCCTGCACATCGACCAGCGTCGCCAGTTGATCGGCCTGCGTGGGCAGGTAGGCGAAGCTGTTCAGGGCGCAGAGGACGAGATCGAAGGGACCGAGATCCGGGGGCAGGGCCTCCATGCGGGCGGCGACCAGCGTGGCCGGCAGGCCGGCTGCGGCCAGGCGAGCACGGGCCAGGGCCAGCATGGCGGGCGAGGCATCGACCCCGGTGCAAGTGTGCCCGGCGGCGGCCAGGGCCAGCAGCACCCGCCCGCTGCCGCAGGCCAGTTCCAGCACTCGCGCCGCCGGACTCCGCCGGGGGACGGCCTGGGCCGCGCAACCCCGGTAGAAGGCCAGGTCGGCGTCGTAAGCGCCGTATTCGAGATCGTAGAACGGCGCGAACCGATCCAGGATGCCCGAGTCCGCCGGGGCATCCGGGTCGTCCGCGGGGCGGGGGTCAGGCGCCGGCATCCGGCTCCAGGGGTGGGACCGGCCGGGGCCGGTCGTTTTCATCGAGCGCGACGAAGACGAAGCGCCCGGTGCTGGTCAGCGCGCGCTCGCCGCTGGTGACCTCCTCGGCCCAGACCTCCACGTCGATCTGCATCGACGTGTGCCCCACGCCCACCAGCCGGGCCTCGACCGTCACCAGCGCGCCGATCTTGACCGGCGCGGTGAAGGTCATGTTGGTGATGGCGACGGTGGCGACCCGGCTGCGGGCGTGCCGGGCGGCGCAGACTCCCGCCGCCGTGTCGGCCAGTTTGGTGACGGATCCGCCGTGGACATAGCCCTGCGAGTTGGCGTCTTCCGGCAGCATCTGGTAGGCCAGCGTGGCGCGGGCGTGGGGCACGGGTTGAGTGATCGGCTTATGCTCGCCCATCCGCCGTGTCCTCCTTCGCCTCCTCGTCCAGGTAGCGTCGCATCCAATCCACGATGGCGTCGAGACGCTGCACGCGCATGCGCGGCGCGCCGCCCCGTGATAGTTCGTGGGTGGAACCGGGGAAGGTGACCAGCTCCGCCGTCTTGCCCAGCCGTTTGAGCGCGACGTACATCTCTTCGGCTTGCTCCAGGTGGCAGCGCCGGTCGTTCTCGCCGTGAGTCAGCAGCAGGGGCGTCTCGATCTGCGGCACGTAGGCGATGGGCGAGTGGCGCCAGAGCACCTGGTAGGCTTCCGGGTTGTCGAACAGCGGGACGAACTCCCAGTCCTCCAGCATCCAGCCCGCGTCGCTCGACCCGTACATGCTGATCAGGTTGGTGACGCTGCGCGAGGCGACGGCGGTGCGGAAGCGGTTGGTGTGCCCGATGATCCAGCAGGTCATGTAGCCGCCATATGAGCCGCCGGTGACGCCCAGGCGGGCCTCGTCCACGTAGCCCTGCTCCAGCAACACGTCCATCCCGCGCATCAGGTCGCGGTAGTCGGGTTCGCCCCAGCCGCCGCGGATGGCGTCGACGAACTCCTGGCCGTAGCCCTGGCTGCCGCGCGGGTTCATGTAGAACACCACGTAGCCCTGCGCCGCCAGCAGTTGGAACTCGTGGAAGAAGGCAAAACTGTACATCAGGTGCGGCCCGCCGTGGATCTCGATGACGGCGGGGTATTTGCGGCCTTCCTCGAAGCCGGGCGGCTTGATGATCCAGCCTTGCAACTCCGGCCCATCGGGCGAGTCGAAGCGGATTTCCTCGGCGTCGCGGACAAGCAGGTCTCCGAACAGTTTCTTGTTCACCGTGGTCAGTTGCTGCTCGTCGCGGGCCGCGCCCGTCTCGTCCAGCCGGGCGAAGAACAGGTCGCCGGGATCGCTCGGTGTGCCGGCGACGAAGGCTACGGCCCGCGTGTCGGGTGTGTACGAGAGGTTGCTCAGCGCCCGGTCGCCGCCGATGACCGGCTCGGGAGCGGCGGAATCATCGGCGGTGAAGCGGTAGAGGCCCACCCGGCCCCAATCGCTCACCGTCAGATAGATGTGCCCGCCATCGGGAGTCCAGGTCGGGTAGTTGATGAAGCCGCCCATGCGCGAGTCGCTCAGCGACATGTTGTCCACCGGGCGGTCGAGCCGGCTGCTCAGGTCCTGCCGCTCGGCGATGGTTTCCTGGCCGGGCACGAAGGGCAACACGAAGAGGATATTGTTCGAGCCGAATCCCCACTCGTTGCCGCGCTCGTGACCGACATAGGCGATCGCGCCGGAATCGGGACGCCAGGCCGGGCTGTGCGCCGGGCCGCGGCTGGCGGTTAGCTGTTGCAGGTCGCCGCCCTCGACGGGCACGACGAAGATGTCGGAGACGAGATTGCGGTCGGGGTCGGCGGTGCGGTTGGAGGAGAACGCCAGCCACTTGCCGTCGGGACTCCAGACCGCCGGGCTGTCCTCGTAGTCGCCGCTGGTGATCTGGCGGGGCTCGCCGTCGTTGTCGCCGTCTTCATCCAGGGCCTGGACCCAGAGGTGCGTGTAGCGCCCCTCCCACATGCCCGTGCTGTCGTGCTTATAGCGCAGGCGCGAAATGCGGCGGGCCGTCTCGCGCTTGGCTTTGTCTTCCTTCTCCTTGCGCGCTTTGCGTTCCTCGTCGCTCTCCAGCGGCTGCGATGAGGGTTGTGGGTCGTCCGGCCCGATCTCGCTGGTGAAGGACAGGGCGCGGCTGTCGGGTGCCCAACTGGGGTTGCCCGCGCCGTGGCGGGTGTGGGTGACGCGGCGGGCCTCGCCGCCGTCGGCGGGGATCAGCCAGACCTCTTTGTGCCCGCTGCGGTTGGAGACGAAGGCGATCCAGCGCCCGTCGGGGCTCCAGACGGGGTGGGCGTCGCGCTTGGCGCCGTGCGTGAACTGCTGCGCCCGACCTTTGCCGTCGGTCCGGCGCATCCAGATGTGCGACCGGTAATCGTTATCGGCTTCATGGGCGTGGGCCACGACGAAGGCGACCCGGCGGCCGTCGGGACTCAAGGCGGGTTCGGACAGGAACTTGAGTTGCATGAGGTCGGCGGCGGTCACGGGCCGCGTCGCCGTCTGCGAGTCGTCGGACATGGGCACTCCGTCTAGGGGGCCGGCAGCAGAAGCGGCGCGGATCGTCTCCGCGCCGCTGTGCCGGCTGATGTGGGATTAA
>CBJNAR010000007.1:0-16298 GCA_966434075.1 uncultured bacterium | reverse complement strand
GCGCTGCTGCGCGTCGCCGCGGACGGCACCTGTCTCGAGTTCCAGCCGTCCCGGGAGGACTCCCCGTCCTCCCCGCTGGCCTTCCCGCCGGGTCGCAACCTGGCCGAGGTCCTGCCAGGGGATGTCGCCCGGGAGCTGCTCGCCCGGGTGGGCCAGGCCCTCGGCGAGCGCACGGCGCACGTCTTCGCGTGCGAGCTCCCGGTGGGAGGCGAGGTGCGCTCCTTCCAGGCGCGCATCGCCCCCATCGACGCGACGGAGGCCTTCGTTCTGCTGCGTCCAGCACCCTCGCCCCTGAAGAGACACCAGGGTCCAGAAGAGAGCGCATGAAATCCCTCGCACGAAGCACCCTCCTGCTCTTTGGCCTCGCCGGCGCCTTATTCGCCCTGTCCAGCCTGCCCATGCTGTTCATCCAGGAACTGCCGGGAGGGCCGGCGCAAGAGACGATTCCGCCACTAGGCGAATTTCTGCCGGACCTGGTGCAGGTGCTGCGCACCGATGGGCCGTTTCGCGCGATCGTGCTGACCCGGATGCTCACCAGCTTGCTGGCGATGGCCGGCCCGTTTTACATCGGCTTCGCAACCGGGCCGTTAGCCCTGTCCAGCGACCTGGCGGTACCGACGCTGCTGGCCGTGCAGACGGTGGGCAGCATCGGCGGGGCAGTGGGGTACATCTGGTTAGGCGCGCGCAATAATGTGCTGTACATGCGGTGGGCATTGGCGGGCGCGCTGCTCTTGCCGGGCTGTGCGCTGCTGACCCACTGGCTGGGACCCCTGCCGTTGTATGTGGGGTTTCTGCTGTCGGGGCCGGCCCTGAGCAACCTGTTCTTCAGCTACCAGAATTGGGTGGTGAGCTATGCCTCGCCGGAGCGCCGTCCGCTCTTTGCGGGGCTGTTCAACACGCTGTCGGCCGGCACGGCACTGGCGGCCCCGCTGATCGGGGGCACGCTGGCCGAGCGGCTGGGGTACGAGCCCTTATTCGTGGTGGCGCTGCTCATGGGGGTGGGGGCCTTATTCATGACCCTGCGCTACCTGGGGAACAACAGTCAATAGCAAACGAGCGCGCGTGTCCAGATCGTTCTGCGGTTCGCCGAGGAGTTGACCGGCGGCCAGGTGGCCGCCACGCTACGCGAGCGGGACCGTTGGGACCGCTTGCGCCTGCCCCGCGGACCTGCTATAATCGGCGCCAGGTTCGGCGGGCACCGCCCGCGGGCCGCCCCAACTGTCCCGCCCCCCGCCCACGTACTCGCCGGGGATCCACCGCTGTGGAAGGGAGCCGCCCCATGGACGCAGATCGACAGGTTGTGCGCGCCGTAATCCATCCCGGCATCGGTATCGCGCGGGTGGGGAACAGTACCCGCGCCGACGGCTACTTCATCGGGCCGGAGGTGCCCTATCCCAGGCCGCCGCCCGCCGGCGGGTACAAGGATGCGTCCGGCGCCCTCAAGCGCCAGGCCGCCCGGTTTCGCATCTTCGGCTATGACCGCACCGGGGCCGTCGTGCGAGAATTAACGGCGGACGATGCGGACATCACCTGGACGGTGCATGTCGCCAACAAGAAGGCGGCGTGGTACAACTTCGAGAAGGCGCTCGACATCCCCGAAGCGATCCCCTGCCCCCGCCGCAACGCCGCCTATCCCCTTGACCAGCGCGGCGATCTGATCATCGACCCTGGTCCGCGCTCGGTCACCGGGCGCGACCAGGACGGCGCCGCGGCCCAGTTCGACACCGGCACCTTTTGCGGCCACCCCGTCTACCTGGGCGAACTGCGCACCGACGCGCAGGGCCGGCTGCTGTTCCTGGGCGGGCGCGGCCAGTCCGGCACGCCGTTCACGCACAACCCGCTGACCACCTACGGCAACAACAACGGCTGGCATGACGACATCTCCGACGGCCCTGTCACCGCCCAGGTCACGCTGAACGGGCGCAGCATCCCCGTCGATCCGGCCTGGGTGGTGGTGGCGCCGCCCAATTACGCGCCCGACCTGATCTCGATTCAGACCATGTACAGCGTGATGGTCGACGCCTACCAGTTCTGGTGGCTGGCGCCCATCACGCGCCCGTCCTTCACGCAGCACATCTACCCCATCCTGCGCCGCCTCTGCGACCTGGCCTGGGTCAACTACGGCTTCCACATCCAGTTCGGCTGGGGCGCGCCCTACGACTTTCTGCGGCCACACTACCTGGCGCAACTGGCCAGCAAGCACGCCGCGTACCGGGAAGTGCGGCGGCAGATCTTCAACCTCTTCCGCGACCCGGCCGCCACCACGCTCGACGTCAAGGGCTGGCCCCCTATGTATGGCGACGATTTCGTCATGCCGTCCGGTGGGCCGCGCACATTCCTGGCGCTCACCACCACCGAATACGGGTACTTGCAGCAGTGGGCCGAGGGCAACTTCATCGCCGATTGGGATCCCGATACCGCGGCGGCCGCGCCGGAGATCGACGACGTCCCGCTCGCCCAGCAGCCGGACACGCTGGACCGCGCCGCGCTCGAATTCTGCCTGGGCGGCCCGTTCCACCCCGGCTGCGAAATGACCTGGCCCATGCGCCATGTCACCATGTATTACGCGCCATTTCGCATCCGGCCTCGCCAGCCCGGCCAGCCCGAACCGGATTACGGCGACCAGCTCACCCCGGATAGCATCAACGCCGAAAATGGGCCGCTCTATGCCAACGGGCCGGGCGACATCACCCGCTGGATGGCCGTGCCCTGGCAGGCCGACAGCGCCAGTTGCCGCGCAGGCTACGAAAAGGACTACGATCCCTACCTGCCCACCTTCTGGCCGCCGCGCGTGCCGAACCACGTCTTGCGGGCCGAGGAATACGACAGGGCCCGCAACCCGAATCTCTCCATAGAGGAAAGGATGCGCGCCTTTCATACACGGGCCACCTGGCTGCGGGGCCTCAAAGGGCACTATCTCGATTGGATTAACGAAATGGTCACGGAATTCGGCAAACTGGGCATCGTTGAACGCCGGGAAGGGCCGGCGGATGACCTCTTCCCGCCCGTAATGTACGTCGAGTCGCGACCGGGCGTCGAGCCCGCTGCGCCGGTCGATCGCAACCTCGTGGCCGGGCCGGTGGAGAAGGTCACCCGCCACCGGCCCCATGCCCGGCGCACCGGCCCGGTCGCCCCCTCCGATGCGGGCATCGGGTCGCGGGGCCAGCGGTAACGGCACCGCGATGGCTAACCGGCACGCTACCTGCGATGTGGCGGTGATCGGCGGCGGCCCGGCGGGGGCGACCGCGGCGCTCATCCTGGCCCAGACCGGGTACCAGGTGCTGCTGGTCGAGCAACAGAGCTGCCCCGCCTTTAAAGTGGGCGAGGCGCTGCCCCCGGCGGCCCGCCCGCTGCTCCGGGACCTGGGCCTGCTCGACCGGCTGGAGGCGGGCGGCCATCTGCCGTCCTACGGTATCCAGGCGGCCTGGGGCGGCCCCGCCCTGCAGAGCACCGACTTTATCCGCGATCCGCACGGGCCCGGCTGGCATCTCGACCGTGCCGCCTTTGACGCCGGGTTGCGCGCGGCCGCCCGAGAGGCGGGCGCCGGGGTACGCGAAGGGGCCCGCGCGATCGCCGCCGCGCGCACCGGCGGCGGATGGCACGTTACCCTGGCCGCCCCGGCGGGCCCGCCGGACATCGCCGCCCGCTGGCTGATCGATTGCAGTGGCCGCGCGCGCTGGCTGGCCCGGCAATTGCGCGTGGCCCGGCACAGCGACGACCGGCTCCTGGCCTTCGTGACGCGCTTCCGCCCGGCCCCGCCCGGTTTCGCCCGCGATCACGACGCGCGCACGCTGGTCGAAGCCGGGGCGGACGGCTGGTGGTACACGGCCCTGCTGCCGGACGGCGAGCGCGTGGTCGTGTATCATACCGATGCCCGCAACGCGACAAGCGCCCCCGCGCGCACGGCCACGGGCTACGGCGACCTGCTGGCCGTGACCACCCATATGCGCGCCTTGCTCACGACGTATAACTATCAACTCGGCCACGGCCCCCGCCCCACCGCGGCGAACAGCACGCGACTGGCCGGGTTCGCGGGCGCGGGGTGGATCGCCGCCGGCGATGCCGCCATCGCCTTCGATCCCCTTTCTTCGCAAGGCATCTTCACCGCGCTCTATGCCGGGCTGCACGCGGCGCGCGCCCTGCACGCGCACCTGACCGGAGATGCCGGCGCACTGGCGGCCTATGATCGCAACCTCACCGCCATATACGCCGCCTATTTACACCACCGCGCGGTCTTTTACCGGCTGGAGTCGCGCTGGGCGCAGCAGCCGTTCTGGCACCGCCGCCGGCAGGACCCGCTGGAGAGGGGGATTGCTCCATCCCATGACGCGCACCCACCCATACCTGCCCGGTCTTGACGAGCCGGCCCCCAAAACCTTCCGCGACGGCACGCACCGCCTAATTGCGCCCGCCGAAACCGTGGCACGGGTGCGGCGGTTCATGCCGGTCATGGGCATCACCCGCATCGCCAACATCACCGGCCTGGATTGCATCGGCATCCCCGTAGTGATGGTCTGCCGCCCCAATGCGCGCTCGCTGAGTGTGGCCCAGGGTAAGGGTCTGGATCTGCCCGCGGCCCAGGCATCGGGCCTGATGGAAGCGATTGAAAGCTACCACGCCGAGCACATCACCCTGCCCCTGAAACTCGCCACCTATGAGGAGCTTCGTTACACCCACCAGGTAGTCGACCCGGCGCAATTGCCGCGCACGGCGGGCGGGGTGTTTCACCCGCACCTGGCCTTGCCCTGGATCGCCGGCTACGATCTGCTGCAGGACGAGCCGGTCTGGGTGCCCTACGAAATGGTGCACCTGAACTACACCGTCGCGATGCGCCGCGACACGCCCACTTTTGTCGCATCTTCCAATGGGCTGGCATCCGGCAACCACCTGCTGGAGGCGATCAGCCATGCCATTTGCGAAGTGGTCGAGCGCGACGCCACCACGTTGTGGTATCTCCGTGACCCCGCCACGCAGGCTGCTACCCGGATCGACCCGGCTACAGTCGAAGACCCGGCGTGCCGGGGCGTCCTCGACAAGTATACCCAGGCCGGGATCGCCGTCGGGATCTGGGAGATCACCTCGGACCTTGGCATCCCCGCGTTTCTCTGCCGGATCGTGGACGCGACAGAGGAGCCCTTACGCCGGCTGTGCAACGGCGACGGGATGGGCTGCCACCCCGCGCGCGAAGTCGCGCTGCTGCGCGCGCTCACCGAGGCCGCCCAGAGCCGCTTGACCTGGATCGCCGGATCGCGCGATGATCGCTACCACGCGGATTATGTGCACCTGCGCGACCCGGTCGTGCTGCAGCAGCGCCGGGCCGAACTCACCGCGCTCGCACCGGGCCGGCCTTTCGCGGCGGGACCGACCCGGCAAACCGATAGCTGCGCCGCCGACGTGACCTGGGAGCTGGCCCGCCTGCAGGCGGCGGGGATCACCCGCGTCGTGGTGGTCGACCTGACGAAACCGGAGTTCCGGCTGCCGGTGGTCCGCGTCATCATCCCCGGCCTGGAGAGCCTGGCCGGCACCGCAAGCTATGTGCCGGGGGCGCGCGCACACGCCACGGCGGGCCGGCCCGTATGACCGTCTATATCTTTACCGGGCCGACCCTGGCGCCCGCCGCCGCGCGCCAGGAACTCGACGCCGTCTACCTGCCGCCCGTCGCGCAGGGCGATGTCTATCAGGCGGCGCGCCGCCGGCCGCAGGCCATCGGCATCATCGACGGCTTCTTCGACTCCGTCCCCGCCATCTGGCACAAGGAGATCCTCTGGGCGATGCGCGAAGGCATCCATGTCTTCGGCAGCGCCAGCATGGGCGCGCTGCGGGCGGCGGAACTGGCGGCTTTCGGCATGGAGGGGGTCGGCGCGATTTTCGCTGCCTACCAGAGCGGCGCGCTGGAGGATGACGACGAGGTGGCCGTAATCCACGGCCCGGCGGAAAGCGGCTACCGCCCGTTATCGGTCGCGCTGGTCAATATCCGCGCGACGCTGCACGCCGCGGCGGCCGGGGGCATTATTGTACCGGCTACCGCCGTGGCCCTGGAACGGCTGGCTAAAGACCTCTTCTATCCGGAGCGCACCTACCCGCGCCTGCTCGGTGCCGCCGCCGGGCACGGCCTGCCCGCCGCCGACCTCGCGGCCCTGCGCGCCTGGCTGCCGGGCGGCCAAGTCGACCAGAAAGCCGAGGACGCGCGGGCCATGTTACGCGTCATCCGGGAGCGCCTGGCCGCCGGGATGGCGCCCAAGCAGGTCTACTACCATTTCGAGCATACCGTCTTCTGGGACCAGGCACGGGCCGGTGGCCGCCCCCCGGCCCCGCAGCCCGATGCCGCCCACTTGCCGGGCGATATCCTGCTGGAGGAATTACAACTCGACCCGGCCGCATATGCGGCGGTGCGCCAGGCCACGCTGGCCCATGTGCTGGCGCGGACGCTGGCCGCCCAGCAAGGCCAGGCCGTCCCCGACGATTTCACCCGCGCGATCACGGAAGCCTTCCGCCGCGCCCGCGGCCTGTTCCAGCCCGAGGCGACCCTGCAATGGATGGCGACGCACGACCTGGCCCCGGCGCAGTTCGATCGGCTGATGCGAGAAGAGGCGCTGCTGCGCTGGGCCGTCGATTGGGCCGGCCCCGAGGTCAGCGCACACCTGGCCGACCAGTTGCGGCTTACCGCCGGCTATCCAGCGCTGCGCGACCGGGCCCGCGACAAACAGCGCACCCTGGCCGCCGCGGGCCTGGCGGACCCCAACCTGGCGGATGCGGGCGTGACCCAGGACGGGCTGCTGGACTGGTATTTCACGGAGCGCACCGGCGCTCCGCCTCCCGCCGATCTCACCCAGTACGCTTTGGATGCGGGATTCCTGGACGAGTATGCATTTATCCGCGCGGTGCTGCGCGAGTTTTGCTATACGAGACTGATTGACTCCACTACGCCTGGCGCGTATACTACGCGCACATTGTGGCCGACACAGCCGGCAGATCCCGATCATGCAGCAGGAGGATAGAGAACATGTCCGCACAGCAGCATAGCGTACCGGGCACATTCATCCGCGGGGCCGACGGCGCACTTTACTTTGTTCCCGACAGCGAACTGGAATCTTACCGCGTGCCGGAATCGGGCCGGCCCGCGATGGAAGAGTTTCTGAAATCCCACAAGCACCCCGAACGCGGCGGGCAGGCGCATCCACACAGCCTGGAGGCAACCCATCTCCACGTCCCCGGCCCCACGGCGGCCCTGGGGGCGACAGGTATGAGCAGTAGCGGGCATCGGGCCGCTATCCCGCCGCCAGAGGAGACGGAACCGGCCAAGTAATCGGGCCTCAGCCGTCGCCGGGCGCCAGCGCATAGTCCACGGCTGAGGCCCAGGCCATGGCCTGGCCCTGCGCCCAGGCCTCGCGCACCCCGTCCGCGCCCAATCGCGCGTGCGCAGCGGCGACCACCGCGTCTGCCCGCAGCTGATCGCCCGGCTCGATCGCGCTGTCAATGGCCGCCAGCAAGGCCAGGGCCGCGGCGATCAGGCGCACCGCGTAGCGGCTCTCCGCCGGCTCGGTGGCGGCCGCCAGCCCGATCAAGGATACCACGATCTCTTGCCGGGCGCCTAAATCTCGAAACAGGATGAGGTTTGCGGCAAACAGGCTCCGGGCCGTGGTGAAGTCCCCCTCGGCGAGATGGATACGAGCCAGCACACCACGAGCCTGGCCGTACTCCCGGCGGGAGCCAAGCTCCTGGTACAGGGCCAGGCTTTCCGTCACCAGCGTCCGGGCCTCCGTGTACTGCCCCTCGTTAAAAGCGGCCAGGGCCATATTGGTGACGGAACCGGCAATCCCCGGCTTGTCGCCTAGTTCGCGTTTCAGGACCAGGCTCCGCACCCACCATTCGCGCGCCATCGGGTAGTCTCCGCGCGACAGGTCCACATTGCCCAGCAGATGCAAGGCCCGCGAAATGCGCCACTTATCACCCGTCGTCTCCTCCAATGCCAGGATTTCATCCACCAGCGCCTGCGTCTGGTCCAGTTTACCCTGCACCCAGTAGACGATCGCCAGGTGGATCAAGACCAGGCTCAAGCCATCCTGGCGCCCCAGGTCCGCGAACTCGCGGCGTGCCTGCTCCAACCAGATCACCGCCGCAGAATAGGCGCCACGGGCCCGCTCCACTGCGCCCAGACCGAGGGATGCCTGGGCGTGGTGCACGGCGTTCGCCACGCCGCCGACCAGGGTGAGTGCCGCGCGGTAGTGCGTTTCCGCGGCATCCCACGCGCTGAGGCGTTCCTGCATGTCGCCCAGCAGCACATGCACCGGCCCCTGCTCATGGGCGGGCAGCAACGCCAGCAGGTTCTCGTAGTATTGCACGGCGGCGGCGTTGGCAAACCGGGCCGCGGCGGCGTCGCCCGCTTTGCGGTAATACTCGTGCTGCTTGGCCGTGTTGGCGCTGCGGCCAAAATGATAGGCCAGCAGATCCAGCGGCGGGTTGGCGGCGTCCGCACTGCTTTCGAGCCAGGTCGCCAGTTGCTCGTGCAGCCGTGCGCGCAGAGCGAACGGCAAGCTGGCGTAAGTCACTTCCTGGGTGATGATGTGCTTGAACAGATAGCGTGGATCAGGCTCCGGTGTCTCCAGCGGCGTGAGGTCGAGCGCGGCCAGGGCGCGCAGGTCGGCCTGCACACGCTCGACCGGCCCCAGGTCCGGATGCACCCGCCAAAGCCAGGCCGCCGGGAAGACCCGCCCGATGATACTGGCGACCTTCAACGTGGTTTGCTGCTCCACCGTCAAGGTGTCAATGCGGCTCAAAATCAGGCTTTGCAGGCTGTCGGGCAACTGCATCACGTCCATGTTCGCCATATCGGTCAGGGCGATCCCGCGATCCTGCAGGTAGTTGAGCAGTTCCTCGATGTAGAAGGGATTGCCCGCGGCGCGTGTCGTGATGGCGTCGACCAACACCGCCGGCAGCGCCGGCGGGTGCCCGGCGGCGGCCAGGCGATCGGCGATCAATTCGGCCACTTCGGCGCCGCTCAACTCCCCGACCCGGAGTTCGCCGGCATACGGCAAAGCCAGCACGGGCAAGGCGGGCCCACCCGTAGAGTCGGGCGGACGGTAGGCCAGCAGCACGAGCACCGGCAGCGCGCCGATCGCCCGCCCGATAGCGCCCAACAGGTCCGCCGAAAGCGCGTCGAGCCAGTGTGCATCTTCCAGGACCAGCAGCAGCGGGGTGATCTGCGCGCGGTGTTTGACGCAATCCACCAGCAGCGCCTCCAGGGACTCTTTACGCAACTGGGCGTCCATGTCCCGCGTCAGGTCGTTGTCGGGCAGGGACAGGCCCAGGGCCGGTGCGAGTAACGGCACCCGCCGCCGCAGCGCGGGATCGACGCCGGCTACGGCGGCTTCGAGCTCGGCGACCTGCACGTCCGGCGCGGCGGCGGGGTCCAGATCGAAGAAAGCGCGCCAGACGGCGTGCCAGGCCAAGTACGCGATGCGCGTCCCGGTGGCCTGGGCGGCACCGCCATAGCCCTGCATACCCGCCGCCATGGCCCGGCGGATGATCTCGGCGACCAGGCGGGATTTGCCCATGCCGGCCTCGGCCACGAGGCCCAGGATCCGACCTTGTCCAGCCAGCACCCGTGCGGTGAGTTGCGCCACATGCGCGAGTTCGGCGGCGCGCCCGACCAGCGGGTGGGTGTATTCCGGCTCCTGCAACCGGATGGCCGGGGTGGGCCGGGGCCCCACGACGGCCAGCACCGGCACCGTGGCACGCGGGCCTTTGACGGGCACGCGGGGGACGGCGTGGAGGGTATACGACCGCTCCACCGCGCCGGCCAGATCCCCGCTGAGCAACACCTGCCCGGCCGCCGCCGCTTGCATCAGCCCGGCACCCAGATTTACAGCATCGCCCAGGACGCCGTAGGTGCGCGTGCTGCCGCCATAGGTGCCCGTCCGCGCCAGACCGCCGCTGATCCCGATCGCCGACCCGGTGATGTAAGCCAGGTCGGCGGGCGGGGCACGCAGTTCGAGGGCCGCCGCCACGGCCCGACGCGCATCGTCGGCGTGCGCCAGGGGCGCGCCGAAAGCCGCGTACAGATAGCTGCCCTTGTCACCGATCGTCACCTGGATGAGGCTGCCATCATACCGGGCCAGTATCCCCTGGACCCAGCGGATGTACGCGTCCAGGCGGGCGCCGGTGGCCGCGTCGTGGTCGTAGTCCAGCCCGGCGAAGCGGAGAAACAGGGCGACGGCCGGGCGGAGTTCCGTTAGAAAGTCGCCCTGCCCGCTGGCCAGCCAGGCATGCACCGCCGGGAGCAACCAGGGCCGAACCTGGGCGGGCGTGAGCGCACGGGGAGACAGGGGCGGACAGGGCGCCGGGGCCGCGGCCCGCGCCAGCCCCCCGACCACGACGAACGGGCCGGCCCCGCGCGGACCGGGACGGGTCGCAGCGACCCGCACCCGGCTGCGCAGGCAGGCGGCAGTCAGGGGATCGAGCACGACCTCGCCTTGCCGGGCCAGGCGCTCCGCGGCGGCCAGGCGATCCAATACCGCCCCGGCCAGCACCTCGATCATCCGGATGGCGGGATCACCCACCAGGAAACGCCGCGCCGCGCCCGCCGCCACCGCGACCTTGAGTCCCAGTGTGACCTGCCGGGCGGCGGGCAGCGGCACCCCCGCCACCGGGACGAAGGCCGCTTGCAGGGCCAGGGCACAGGTCACCGCGCGGTGGCCATCGGCGCCGTCAAACCAGGCCAGGATGGCATCGCCACTGAAGCCGATCACGCTGCCGCCGTAACGATCGATCTCAACTGTCAGAACGTTGTAAATCCGGTTCAGCAACTGGGTGAGTTCTTCCGCGCCCCGCTGCGGCCCATAGGCGGCCGCGAGCTCTTCCGTCAGGGCACTGGAACCCGAGAGGTCGGCAAACAACGCCGCCCCTTGTAGTTGCTCCGGCAGGGCGTAACCGTTGGCCAGCGCCTGCCGGCGATCCATGGGGAGGAAACTGCTGAACGCGTCCATGGCATGCTGCTCGATACCGAGGAACCCGGCGCGGCGTGGCCGGGAGCTAAACGGCAGGGTATGTTGGTGTTAGTATAGCAGACCGGGCCCGCCCCGGCCAGTAAAGCCGGAGGCTGGTGCCGGACCCTACGGCGCCCAGCCGCAGCAGAAGCACCCTTGTCCGCCGGCCTGGATCCCGGCGCCGCATTGCGGGCAGTGGGCGCCCGCGACCTGCCCGGCCAGCGCGCGCAGCGCGGCCAGTTGGTCCGGCGCCATCGCGAACCGCGCCAGCGCCGCCTGGGCCATGCGCTCTACGTCATACCCGCCGGGCACATGGAACTCCCAGACGTGTTCATGCAAATAGTGCGTGACCTGGGCGGCCTCCTCAGTGTTGATCATCTGGATATTCTCCTGTTCAGCCGCCCGGCGACCGGGCGGCTAGAAACGCCACGGCGGCGGGCAACTGGGCAAAACGGTCGATGGTGTAATCGGGCGCGACGCCGGCGTGCGCCTTCTTGCCGAATTGGGTGGGCCAGAAGACGGTGCTCAGGCCCGCCTGCTGGGCGCCGAAGATATCGCAATACATGTCGTTGCCGACATAGATCGTTTGGTCCGGCCGCACACCGAGGGCCGCCAGCGCCGCCGCGAAGAGGCGCGGGTCGGGTTTGCGGTAGCCGTAGTCGCCCGAGACGATGATAGTGGCGAAGCAGTCACCCAGGCCAACCGCGCGCAACTCCGGCACCGCATAGGCGCTCTGCGCATCGCTGACCACGCCCAGGGCGTAATGCCGGCGTAGCGCGTCCAGCACCGGGCGGACATCCGGGTACAACTCCAGCCGCTTGCGTGCCAGCGCCCGGTGCAACTCGGCCAGAAACACGGGCAACTGGCGGAGTTTCTCCACCGGCAGGGTCTCGGGAGTCAGGTCCGCCGCCTGGAGTAAGCCGCGCCAGATTGCCACCACGTCAAACTCGGGATAGCGCTCCCGGCTGGCGGCGCGCTGCGCCGCCATGGCCGCGAAATAGCGCTCCTGGATCGCGTCAGGCGGCAGCATCACGCCCTGGTAGGTCAAGAACCGGCTGATGGCGCGGTAGATCTTATGCTGCCCCTCATCGGTCTCGATGTCGATCAGGGTACCGTTCACGTCGAAAAGGATCGCGCGCAGGTCGGTCATACCGTCCGCAGGGTCGTCCTGGCCTCCTCGATCAGCCGCCGGCGATACGGCGCGTCGATCCAATCGTTGCGCGCGATGCGCAGCAGGGTCAGCGCCATCTGGAACGGCACGCGCGCGCAGATCGCGTCGAAGGCCCGCCAGCGATCGGGGAAATGACAGGCATACTCCCAGAGGAAATGCCCGATAAACGGCTCGGCGGCGTATTTATCGCCCGTCGCTTGCAGGAAAGCGTGCTGCAACTCGCCCGCGACGCGCCCCACGTCCCAGACCCGGTCCACCCACTGCATCCGCTCCAGGTCAATCGCCGTGACCTGCAACCCGTCGCCGAGCAGAAAGTTCGCCGGGGTCGCGTCGCCATGCACCAGCACCTGCTGATCCGCCCACATCCGGGGCTGGGCGGCCCAGCGGTCGCGCAGCGCGTACAGTTCCTGGGCGGCGTCGCCCCCGATCGCGCCCTGCCGCACCAGCCGGCCCACCACCCGGTCCAGATACCGGCAGTCTACCGTGAAGTCCACGGCGATCCCGTTCGCGGTCCGATTATGCAACGTGGCGAGGAAAAAGGCCAGCGCGGTCAGTTTGGCGAAGAGGGCCTCGCGCTCGCCGCGGCGACTCGCGCCGTCGAAAAACCGGCTGAGCCGCGACCCGGCCACATACTCCTCGATCAACACGCTGCTCAGGCAGGCGTTGCGGCCCAGAGGCCGCACCACGTGATGCGGATACCCGGTGAAGCCGTAACTGCGGGCGCGCAGCAAGTTCTCATACTCGCGGTCCATGTGCCGCTGCGTGGCGAGCGTGCCGGGCTGATACGGCCCGGCGAAGAACTTGCCGATGACCCGCAGCCCACTGGTGTGCTCTGCATATAGATAGACCGAGGCCCGCTCACCCAGCCGGAACACGTCAAACTCGGCGCGCCCCTCTCCATACCCTAACTGCGGCAGGATCGCGGTCTGCAAGTACTCCCGCAGCGGATCGTTGCCGCGCAACCGGCCCAGGTACTGCATCTATCCACCGCCCATCCGTTGTCCGTGCCGGGGGCGTCCCCCATGCGGCGGGTTGTGCACGCCGGATCAGGCGCGGCCCGCCGTCCCACCACGCAGCCCACGCTACCCGCCTACTGTAGCAGACCCGGCCCCGGCGTGCAACACCGCAACCCGGCGCCGCGACTCATCTGCCCTGGCGTGCGCCTGAGTACCCGTCATTGCCGGCAGCGGCCTTTTTCAGTAACATAGCTACAGGCCGCCACACGAACTACGCAGCTTCCAAGAACCTGTTGGGGGAGCACACGCTACCGACCAACGAGTACGGCGCGATAAATCGCGCAGCTACACAAGCGGTCACTTGAACCTGCACTAAGCAGACGAATTTGCGCGGCCCCGGTGGGCCAGCAAGGAAGAGGGACATGCATGCTGGAGACGGAGTATACACTGTCGCCCATTGGCTTTCTGCGGTCGCCGCTCACACAGCGGGAGGAGGCCCCGAATCAAGGCGGCGAAGGGGCGCCCGATGCGTGGCTCGACGTGAACCCGGCGCTAGCCGCGGGGCTCGAAGGGATCGCGGCGGGTCAGGAAATCATCGTGATTACCTGGCTGCACCAGTCGCGCCGCGACATCTTGCAGTTGCACCCCCGCTGGGATACCACCCAGCCCTTGACCGGGGTGTTTGCGACCCGGTCGCCGGATCGGCCCAATCCCCTGGGCTTACACCGGGTCACGGTCCGCGCCGTCGAGGGCACGCGCTTACAGATCGGCCCCATCGAAGCCATCGACGGCACCCCGGTCGTAGACATCAAACCGGTACTCGCGCCGGCAGGGGACTCTTAGCCGGCGGACTGCTATAAACAAGTCGAGGAGAATGATCGCATGTTAGGGATTATCCAGGTAGGCATGGGCGGATGGGGGCGCGACTGGGCCCGAAACATCCTGCTGCCGGACGACGCAGTAGCCCTGCGGGCGTGTGTGGATGCCGACGAGGCGGCGCTGGCGCTCGCCCGCCGGGACTTGAAGCTACCGGCGGAGTGCTACTTCACCAGCCTCGGCGCGGCCCTCGCGGCCACCGAGGCCGAGGCCGTGCTGATCACCGCGAATCTGCCGGGGCACGTGCCGCTGGCCGTCGAGGCGCTCCAGGCCGGCAAGCATGTGTTGCTCGAAAAGCCCTTTGCGCCCTCGCTTGCCGAAGCGCGGGAGGTGGTGGACCTGGCCGCCGAGCGCGGGCGCGTGCTGATGATCAGCCAGAATTATCGCTTCTTCCCCGCGGTGCAGGCGGTCCGCGACCTGGTCCGCGCGGGCAGCCTGGGCGCTGTCGGGGAAGTGAGTATCGACTTCCGGCGCTATGCCAATGGGGCGCCGCGCGAGGGCCACCGCCATTACACGCTGCACCATCCGCTGCTGGCCGACATGGCAATCCACCACTTCGACCTGATGCGCGCGGTCCTGGGTCAGGAGCCGGTCGACATCGCCTGCCGGGCCTGGAACCCGCCCTGGAGCAACTTTGAGCAGCCGCCGGCGGCGGTCGCCACGATCAGCTTCGACGGCGCGACAGTCGTCAGCTATCGGGGGAGCTGGGTCAGTCCGGGGCCGCAGACCGCCTGGGCCGGCGAGTGGCGCATGGAGTGCGCGCGCGGCGAGATCGCCTGGACCAGCCGGGACAATCGCGGGGCAAGTGTGGACCGGGTCACGGTGCGGCCGGTAGGCGGGCGCCCGCGGCGCCTGGAGCTCCCGCGACTGCCGCATATCGACCGCGCGGGCAGCCTGCACGCGTTTGCGCGGGCGGTGGCGACGGGCGAGCCGCCCGAAAGCTCGGGCCGGGATAACCTCGGCAGCCTCACGCTCATGCACCGGGCTATTGACGCGGCGACCACCGGCATGCCGGTCCCGGTGGCGCACGAGAGCTAGCGCCGGGCCGGTGCCGGCTCGGCACCGGGCCGGATCGCGATTTACGACCAGGGACCGATGCGACATCCGGCGAAGACGGCTATACTGGCAACGGTACAGGTCCGGCTAGAGCGGCCCATCGGGCGCCATAAGCCCCCTGCCCAGGAGGGCCCAACATGTCTACGACCACGCTGCAACCCATCTGGCGCTCGATCCCGGTTTCCGGAGAGCGCCGCTAGGAGTGCGCCTGGCGGTAAGAAGCGAACGAATACGGTCCACGCGCCGCAACCCCCGCCCTGCCCGATTGACGCGGCAGGGCGAGCGAGGTTGCCGGGCCGGCGCACGGCGCCGGCGATAGGCGGACCGTAGCAGACGGCCACGGGTGCGCTCCTGCCCGTGGCCTATTTTATTGCGAAGCGATGCCGAGCCACGGGTTAACCCGTGGCTCATGTTTTTACCGCTACTGCAAGGAGCACGCATGTCGTTGACCCTTCCCCTGGCCGAGTATCGGACATTGCTCGGCACCTATCTGCGCCCCCAGCGGGGCCGCGTCGCGCTACTGGCGGCGCTTCTGGTAGCCGGCGTCGCGTTGCAACTGATCAATCCGCAGATCATCCGCTACTTCATCGACGCCACCCAGCGCCGGGGCGACCTCGCGCCGCTGGCTTACGCGGGCCTCGCCTTTATCGCCACCAACCTGGCCGGGCGTCTGATCACGGTCGTCACGTCCTACCTGAGCATCGACGTGGGCTGGCGCGCCACCAACGCGCTGCGCGCCGCGCTGACCGAACACCTGCTGCGCCTGGACATGCCCTTTCATAAGACGCACACGCCCGGCGAACTGATCGAGCGCGTGGACGGCGACGTGAACGAACTGGCCGATTTCTTCGCGCAGCTGGTCATCCGCGCCGTGACCAGCGGCCTGCTGATCGTCGGCGCGGTGGGCCTGCTGCTGATCGAGAACTGGCCCGCGGGGTTGGCCCTGGCGCTTTACAGCGCGATCACTGTGGGCGCGCTGGCGGCGATGCAGGGGCTGGGCGTGCGCCGCTGGACCGCCGCGCGGCAGGCTACCGCCGAACAGTTCGGCTACATCGAGGAGCGCCTGTCCGGGGTCGAAGACATCCAGGGCAGCGGCGCCGCGCCGTACACGCTGGGCCGGCTGTTCGGCTTCACGCGCGGGGTGCTGCGCACGCGCCGCGCCGCGGAGATGGTCGAATTCCTCAGCGCCGGCATGACCAACCTGCTGGTCGGCATCGGCTGGGCGCTGGGGCTGGGTATCGGGGCCTACCTCTA
>CBJNAR010000006.1:0-16514 GCA_966434075.1 uncultured bacterium | reverse complement strand
GGCAGAGCGCCAGCGCCTCGGCCTCGGATGCGGCCGCCAGGTGGGCGGTGCCGCTGATCGCCGTGTGGACATCCGCGCCGCCCAACGTTTCGGCGTCCACTTGCTCGCCGGTGACCGCCTGGATCACCTGGGGGCCCGTCAGGAACATATAGGAATGCTGCGCCACCATGATTATCAGGTCGGTCAAGGCCGGGGAGTAGGCCGCGCCGCCCGCGCAGGGTCCCAGCATGACGCTGATCTGCGGGATGACGCCGGAGTAGCGCACGTTGCGCCGGAAAATCTCGGCGTAGCCGCCCAGGCTTTTCACGCCCTCCTGAATCCGCGCACCCCCCGAATCGATCAGGCCGATGATCGGCACCCCGTTGCGCTGGGCCAGGTCCATCACGCGGCAGATCTTGTGGCTTTGCATCTGGCCCATCGTGCCGCCATGCACGGTGAAGTCCTGGGCATACACATAGACGGTGCGTCCGTCGATCTGCCCGTACCCGGTGACCACCCCATCCCCGGGGTACTTGTCGCTATCGCCACCCAGGTCGTCATCCGCGGGCAGGACAAACGGTTCCAATTCCTCGAACGTCCCCGGATCGAGCAGCAGGTCCAGCCGCTCATACGGCATGAGCTTGCCTCTGGCATGCTGCCGGGCGATGCGATCGGCGCCGCCGCCCTGCTGGGCGGCTCTGCGGCGGGCGCGCAGTTCGAGAATACGCGGGTCTTCTGCTTGTGCGATCATAGTGGCCAGGCTCCTTCATAGGGCGGGGTCACACCGGCGTGCGCCGGCCTCGCCCACCACACCACTCCGATTGTAGCCGGGTAAGGTTGACCAGGCGGATGTATATCGGTAACAAATGGGTGAAGAATCAGATAGGCCCGCGGCGCATCCCCGCGCCTGCGCCGGGATGGCCCTTCAGGGCCAGGGCGCACGCATTTTCACCGAATGGATACCCCGTTATTTACGTTGCTCAGCGATAATGACTCATAATCCACTCACTCTAGGAGTGGACTGCGCGATGCGGTGCGCCGGTGCTTGATATTGCTCCCTGTGGGGCCGCCGGCACGGAAGGTCCGGATCGCGGTGAGCGCACGCAGCGATTAGGAGGTTGATTCCATGGTCAAGCAGGAGACAGAGAACCCGATCACGCGCCAGGTGATCGACGCCTGGGAAATGAGCACAGAGGCGACCTTGAAGGCCACCTTTGAGCTTCAGAACGCCATGATCACCGCCGGCCAGAAACTGATCGAGACTCCGGCCAGCGGCAATGTCAAATTCATGCAGCAATGGGCGGACGTGGTGCATCAGGCGCAGAAGGCGACGCTCGATGCCTGGGAGATCAGCAAACAGGCTGCGGAGAAGATGCTGATGGTTCCCGCCGGCAAGTAGCCCACGGCGCAGCGGTTCTAATCTAATACAGGCCGAAGGCCCGCCCCCCGGTTCGGGGACGGGCCTTCTGCTGTTCCGTCGCACGGCGAACCTCTTCCCTGCGTGCAGCGTGACACGACCGCGGGGACAGAATGCAGGCCGGTCCTCCAGCTCCCGGCACAACACGACCTCCACCTGACCGGTGGAGGTCGTGTCGCTGCTCGGCCGCGACCAGTGCCCTTGGGCGCCGTGCCGCGGGCGCGCTCCTGCTGGGGGGGCCGGCGTTTCAGTCGGATCGCGCGCGCAGCCAGGACTCGATCCGCGGCCACGTGATCTTGTTGGCCGCGCTGCTGAGCATCAAGCCGATGTGGCCGCCCTTGATCCGCTCGATCTCCTTGTCCTTGCTGCCGAAGAGCGGCAGGACGTTCTCGGAGTGGCAGGGCGGGGTGATATGATCGGCCTCGGCGATGAAGTTGAGCAGGTTCGCCTGGACGTTCGCCAGATGGACATGCTCCCCACGCATCGTCAGGTTGCCGGTCACGAGCTTATTATCGCGGAAGAAGTCGGTCACCAGCTGGCGGAAGACGCCGCCGGGCATGGCGATCGGGTCGTTGACCCAGGTGTCCATCGCGTGCCAGGACTCGACAATCTTGGGGTTGTCGAGGTTCTCCAGCAGGCGGATGTAGTTGCTGATGTAGTTCTCGACAGGCTTCAGCCACTTGGCGCCGTTGTCCAGCATTTCAGGCGGCATATTGCCGAAGGCCGAGATGACGCTCTCGACATCAAGATACTCCGAGCGCACCCATTTCGCGAACCCGCCCATCTCTTTATTAGTGAAGTCGAGCGGGGCGGTCAGCAGGATCAGGTTGCGCAGCCCATCGTTGGGGCGCAGGGCGGCGTAGCAGGTTGCCAGGATAGCGCCGATGCACCAGCCGAGCATACTGAACTCCTCCTCGCCGGAGATTTCCTTCATCTTGCGAATCGCGCGGGGCATATAGTCCAGCACGTAATCGTCGAACTTGAGGTTGCGGTCTTCGTAGCCGGGCGCGCCCCAATCCAGCAGGTAGACATCGTAGCCCTGGTTCGTCATATATTCGACGAAACTGGCGCCGGGGCGCAGATCGAGGATGTAGGCCCGGCTCATCAGCGCGAAGACCAGCAAGAACGGCGTGCGGTGCTTGCGCTTGCTCGGGTGGGTCGGGAGATAGCGGATCAGCTTGGCCTTGTTGAGCGTCCAGACGACCTCATGGGGGGTCTGGCCCACCGGGTAGCGGGTGGTTAGCACGTGGCGCAGCGTTTCCCGATTCTCCCAGAGCCGCTGAATTTCGGATTGCGCTTCGTCGGTGGTGGTTTTTGGCGTGCTCATGGCTGGCCCTCCTGCGCTTTCTCCGTCGCGGGCGCCGGCGGGGCCACCGCTTGCTGCAACGCCGCAATTCGGGTATCGAGCGCCGTCAGGCGCGTGTCGAGTTCGCGCAGATGGCGCGTGGTGGGCGCCAGGGCCTGGCGCACCGCTTCCTTCACCGCGTCCTGGACTACCTCCTGCACGGCTTCGCGCACCGCCGCCGCCACGACCCCCTGCACTGCCGCGGGCAGCGCTTTCTGGTAGGCCGTGAGCTTGGCGTCCAGGTCGTCGAGGCGCATTTCCACGTTGACAATCCGCTCGGCGATGCTGATCACCTCGGCCCGGCTCGGCATATTCAGGGCCTCCAGCGTCGCGGTCATCGATCGCTCCAGCGCCTGCCGGGCGGGCTGCGACACCGCCAGGCTTTCGGCCAGGGCGCGTCCGGTGGCCCGTGCATACTCGTCGGAACTGACCAGGTCGATCATGAACTTCGACCAGGCTTCCAGTTGGACGTCGCGGGCCTGCTTCAAATTGCCCATGATCCCGAAGGGATCGAACAGACTGGTGCCATCATTTGTAGTCTGGCTCATCGTAATTCCTTCCCCCTCGCTACGCGGGGGTGCAGCGTGGTCGCCGGCCAGCGATGGTTACATGCCCATGCCGCCGTTGATGCCGATTTCCTGGCCGGTCACAAAGCCGGTATCGGCGGCGAGGAAGACCGCGCCCCACGCAATCTCTTCGGGCGTGGCGAAACGGCCCACGGGGATGCGCGCCGTGAGTTGCTCACGGATGTTGCTCGGGATCGTCGCCATCATGTCGGTTTCCGTGTAGCCGGGGCAAATCGCGTTGACGGTAATCTGGTACTTCGCCAGTTCAAGGGCGGCGGTCTTGGTCAGGCCGATCACGCCGGCCTTCGCGGCGCCATAGTTGGCCTGCCCGAAGTTGCCGTAGTGCCCGGTGTAGGAACTGATGTTGATGATCCGCCCATACTGGTTAGCGATCATTGACGGGATCACCGCCGAGGTGGCGTAGAACACCCCGTTGAGGTTGGTGTCGATCACCTCGCGCCAATCCTCATCGGTCATCTTGCGCAGGGTCTTGTCATGGGTGATCGCGGCATCGTTCACCAGGATGTCGACCCGGCCCCACTGCTCGATCACAAACTGGATGGCGGCGCGGATTTGCGCGCTGTTAGCGATGTCGGCTTGCACGACCAGCGCCTCGCCACCCTTGCGGATGATCTCTTTTTGCACCTCGACCGCCGCCTCTTCATGCGCGTGATAGACGACGGCCACCTTGGCGCCTTCCGCCGCGAAAGCCAGGGCAATGGCCCGGCCAATGCCGCGCGACCCGCCCGTCACAAAAGCGGTCTTGCCTTCCAACCGATTCATGGCTTTGTTCCTCCGACTAGGGCTTGCGGCGCGCCCCGTGGGTCGCACGGGGCGGCCCGGTCTTTACAGGCGCTCGTAGATGGCCGCGATGCCCTGGCCGCCGCCGATGCACAGCGTGACCAGTGCGTAGCGCCCACCCGTGCGCTGCAACTCATTCAGGGCTTTCACAGTCAAGATCGCGCCGCTGGCGCCGACCGGGTGGCCCAAAGAGATACCGCTGCCGTTGGGATTGGTGCGATCCATCGGCAGGTCGAGTTCGCGGATGACGCCGAGCGCCTGCGCCGCGAAGGCCTCGTTCAACTCGATCACGTCCATGTCTTTGATCGTCAGCCCGGTGCGCTCCAGCAGCGCGCGCACGGCCGGGACCGGGCCGATGCCCATGTATTTCGGATCCACGGCCGCGACGGAATCCGCGACGAGCCGGCCGAGGGGCCGCAGGCCGCGCGCCTCGGCGGCTTTGCGCTCCATCAGGACCACCGCGGAGGCGGCGTCGTTGATGCTGGAAGCGTTGCCGGCGGTGACGCTGCCGGTCTTGTCAAAGGCGGGCTTGAGTTTCGCCATCGCCGCGGTGTTCGCATCGCGACGCGGCCCTTCGTCGGTGTCGAACACGGTGACCCCGGCCTTGGTCTTGATTTCGATGGGCAGGATCTGCTCACGGAAGTAGCCGTTGTCGATCGCCTGCACCGCCCGGCGATGGCTCTCGACCGCCAGCGCGTCCTGGTCTTCACGGGAGATGTTATACTTGGTGGCGACGCGCTCGGCGGTGATGCCCATGTGGCAGCCGTCCTGCGGGTCGGTCAGCACGGCGACCATCGAATCGATCACGGTGGCGTCGTTCATACGCTGGCCCCAGCGCATACCGGGCAGCCAGTACTGCGCGCGGCTCATCACTTCCATGCCACCCGCCACAGCCGCGTCGGTATAGCCCAGTTTAATGTAGTGCGATGCGGTGACGATGGCCTGTAAGCCGCTGCCGCACAGCCGGTTGAGGGTTAGCGCGGGGACCTCGATGGGCAGGCCGGCCTTGAGCATGGCCAGGCGGCCCCCATACATGTCGCCGCTATCCGTATGGAGGATGTTACCGAACACGACATGGCCGATGTCCCCCGGTTCCAACCCCGATCGCCGGACAGCTTCCTTGATGACCATGCCCCCCAGGTCGGTGGGCGAAAAGTCTTTGAGGCTGCCGCCGTACTTGCCGACGGCTGTGCGGACTCCACTTAGTACGACAATTTCTCGTTCTTCTGCCATCCTGAACCACCTTGTTCCTTTCATGCAGAGCAACTACGGAGACTCCACAAAACGGTGTCTGCCTGTCAACGGCGAAGGATGTAATGCGCAGACGCCGGGCCATTTTGCCGCGCTATGAGGGTCAGTCTAGCAGCCGGGCGTGTATAATTGGGTATCGCCAGGTTACAAACGGGTGGCAATACGTGTACAGGGGCCGGGGCGGGGCCGCTGCCGCTTGCGCGGCCGGCAGCGCGGAGCGGCGGCCTGGATCTTGAAATGGTGCCGGAGCGGGGCCTGCACAATGGCGGCAGGCGCCCTGGCGCGCGGGCGCGGCTTACCGAATCGGGGAAAAGGGAGAAGGTGTCCAATGGCGGATGCGGCGGAGCGGGCAGATGGGGCGGAACGCACGGATTATGACGCGGCGGCGCGTCCCTCCGGCGGAAGTGGGGCACCGGCGGGGCAGTTTATCGACGGCACGTTCAGCAACGAGGCCGGCACTCGCCGGTACAAACTGTATATCCCCAGCGGCTATGACGGGCAACCCGTGCCGCTGATCGGGCTGTTGCACGGCTGCACGCAGCCGGTCGAGGAGCTGGCCGCGGGCACCCGCATGAACCTGCTGGCCGAGGCGCAGACCTTCCTGGTCGTGTATCCCCAGCAGTCGAGCCACGCCAATCGCGCGACGTGCTGGAACTGGTGGCGCACCGGTGATCAACAGCGCGGGGCGGGTGAACCGGCGCTGATCGCCGGGCTGACCCAGGAGCTGATGGCGCGCTACAGGATCGATCCCCGGCGGGTGTACCTGGCCGGGATCTCGGCGGGCGCCGCGCTGACCACCATCATGGGCGCCACTTATCCCGATCTCTATGCCGCGATCGGGGTACATTCCGGGGTCGCCTATGGCACGGCGCACAGCATGCTCTCGGCGCTGGCCGTGATGCGCCGGGGCCGGGAAGGCGTGGCCCTCCCGGCCACGCGCCGCAATGGCCGCGCGGCGGTGCCCCCGCGTTTCGTGCCGCTCATTCTGTTCCAGGGCGATCGCGACAGGGTGGTCCACCCGAGTAACGCCGATTGGGTGATCGACCAGTGGCTGGATGCCTGCAAGCGCCTGACCGGCGCGCACGGGGTGGAGCTTACCGAGCAGCGGGACGTGGTGCCGGGCGGCCGGGCCTATTCGCGGACGATTTACCAGGCGTCCGGCGGGTACTGCCTGATGGAGCGATGGACCGTCCATGGGGCGGACCACGGCTGGTCCGGCGGCAGCCCGCGGGAAGCCTGGACCGACCCGCAGGGTCCCGACGCCTCGCGAGAAATGGTGCGCTTTTTCCTGGCGCACCCGCAGTAACCCGGTGGGGGGAGGACGCCGGCGCCGCGGGGGATCGGGTGTCAGACAGGATCCCCCGCGGCACCTGTTCAGCAGGGGGCCGCACTTGCTCGGATGCGCCGCGCGGCTACGTGCCGAGGACCAGGCCGCCGTCTACGCTCAGGACGGTGCCGTTGATGAAGTTTGATTCGTCGGCGGCCAGGAAGAGATAGGCGTGTGCCACGTCCGCCGGGGTGCCGGCCCGGCCAACGGGGGTGTGCGCGAGCATGTGTTGCTGGGCCGCCTCGGGCATGGCCGCCGTCATCTCGGTAGCGATGAAGCCGGGCGCGACGGCGTTGGCGGTAATCCCGCGTTTGCCCAGTTCGCGCGCCCAGACGCGGGTCATGCCGATGACACCCGCTTTCGTGGCGACGTAGTTGGTTTGCCCGAAATTGCCGTACAGCCCGACCACCGAGGCGGCGGAGAGGATGCGCCCGTGTCCTTGCCGGATCATGTAGGGCACGACCGCCTGAGTGCAATTGAACACGCCTTTCAAGTTCACGGCCACCACTGCGTCGAATTCGGCCTCACTCATCTTGCTGACCACGTGGTGGTGTTGCATTTTCACCAGTTGAGAATCGCGGGTGATGCCGGCGTTGTTGACCAGGATATCAATATGCCCGAAATGGGCGTGGGTGGCCTCGGCGGCAGCGGCTACCTCGGCCTGGTTGCTCACGTTCACGCGGTAGAATGCCGCCTGCCCCCCTTCCTCCGTGATGGCCTGCACAACCTCCTGCCCCGCCGCTTCGACTAAATCCCAGACGGCGACGGCAGCGCCGGCCCGCGCAAACGTAAGGGCGGTTTCCCGGCCAATGCCGTTCGCTCCGCCCGTGATGATCGCGACTCGATCCGTTAATACGATTCCCATCTTAGCCACACTCGCTTCCGCGGCGGGCCGGTCCCGGTCGACCGGGACCGGCCCGTTCGCGCCTACAACGCGTTCATAACATAATCGGGATCCCAGGTGTATTCGCGGGGCGCCGTGGGTTGATGCGGCCCCAGCAGCACCACCGGCGCCGGTGTATGGCGCAGCACGTCCAGGGCGACACTCCCCCAGCGCAACTGGTCGATTCCGCTACGGCCATGCGTCGCCATGACAATTAACGCCGTGGCGGCCGTGCCGGCCTGGGCGACAAGCGCTTCCCCCGGCTTGCCGTGTAGCAACTGGCGCCGCACGGGTGCTCCGGCGGCCTCCAGTTGCCGTGCGGTCTTGTCTAACTCGAACATGAGCCGACCGGTCTCGCGGTGCTGGGCTTCGTTGCGCCAGGATGAGGCTGGCGCCGTCTGGGGCGGGTCCGCCGGTTCGCGGGGAGGGACGACCGCCGCCAGCAGCAAGGTCGCCCCAAAGGCGCGGCCCAGCATCTGGGCCGTGCCCACCGCCTGGCGGGCGAACGCGGAGCCGTCGAGCGGCACCAGGATGGTACAACCGGCTGTCAGGGGCGGCACCGCCGCTTGCCCGTCACGCACGAGCAGCACGGGCACGGCCACGCTGCGCAAGACTTCTTCGGCGATGCTGCCAAACACGGCGCGGGGCAAGCCGCCGCGCCCATGCGTTGCCATGGCGATGAGGCTGATGCGCGGATCCTGGCGGGTCGCTTGCACGATACGGGTGGCGGCGTGGCCGACCAGCACTTCAACGTCCACCGGCACCCCCGCCTGAAGCACGCGCGCTGCAACGCTCTCTAAGTAGGCGCAGGCCGGCGTCCGCGCGTCGACCCATTGCCGATCCGACGCGCCATGGATGCCGGTGGTGCTCTCGGAGACTACCACCTGCAGCAGGCTCAAGGAACTATGCGTCGCCTGCGCCATAGCCACCGCAGCAGGCAAGATCGCTTCGGCCCGCGCCGATCCATCCAGCGGCACTAGAATCGTTGGTTGCATTGCTGCATCTCCCTTCCTGGTGCGCGCCGCCACCCGATCACGACACGCGGCGAAAGATCCCGGTCCACCCGCCTGCTGTCGCTGTCGCGGGCCGCGCCTGGATGCTGAGCGGGGCGCGCCGGGCGGCTTATCGCCGGGCGGTGTGGCGAGGCCTGCCGCGCTCCGCGGCTTGCCGTCAGAGAATCGGCTTCCCATCGGGGAACTTCTGTGCAGCGAGCATTCCTCTCACTCCTGGCCTGAGAGGGGTCAGGCAGCGCGCTCCTGCGCGGTCACTTCTGCCGTCTCGCTATCGCCAGTGTAGCGCGCCAGGGTGACGAACCGGGTATACACCAGGTGGCAATTGCGTAACACTTCGTGCGGGGTAGGCCGGCGCAGGCCAGGGGCCGTGTCGGTGGTACGAGTGGCCGGCGCCTCCGCCGGGGAGCCGCCGATGCGGCAGCGGGCCGCGCTTGTGGCGGATGATCCTGGCGCCTTGCCGGTCTTTAGCGCCCCCTGCGGCCGGCCCGGCCCACCTGCCGCCGAGGGGGCTGCCCGCTACTCCTCGGACAGGCCGCGCAGCCGTTCGGCGGCGCTCTCCGGCGTGATGTCGCGCTGCGGTTGCCCCAGCATCTCGTAGCCCACCATGAATTTGCGGACGGTGGCCGAGCGCAGCAGGGGCGGGTAGAAGTGGGCGTGCAGGTGCCACTCAGGGTAGGCGGCGCCGTCGGTCGGGCGCTGGTGGAACCCCATGCTGTAGGGGAAGCTGACCCCGAACAGGTTGTCATAGCGCCGCGTCACCCGGCGCAGGATATCGGCCAGCCCCGTGGCGGCCGCCGGGTCGAGGTCAGGCAGCGCGCCGTGGTGCGCCGTGGGCAACACCAGCGTCTCGAAGGGCCAGACGGCCCAGAAGGGCACCAGGGCCACGAAGTGGTCGTTGCGGCACACCAGGCGCGTGCCTTCGCGGAGTTCCAGGGCCAGGTAGTCGCAGAGCAAGCAGCCGCCGCCCGTCGCGTGGTAGGCGCGCTGCTCGTGCAGTTCCTTGGCCGGCTCGTTGGGCAGCCGCTCGTTGGCCCAGATCTGGCCGTGCGGGTGGGGATTGCTCGCGCCCATCATCGCCCCGCGGTTCTCGAAGATCTGAACATGGCGCACCCAGGGCAGGCTGCCCAGTTCGGTATACTGCGCGGTCCAGGTTGCCAGCACGCGCTCGATGCCCGGCAAATCCATGCCGGCCAGAGTGAGATCGTGGCGCGGCGAGAAACAGACCACCCGGCAGATGCCGCGCTCGCTCTCGGCGTGTAGGAGGGGCGGCTTGCCGTCCATGCCCCGCGCCAGGTCCAGGGGCGGGGTGGTGGGACGCAGGGCCGCGAAGTCGTTCTCGAAGACGAAGGTGCCGGTGTAGTCGGGATTGCGTGCGCCCCCCGCGCGCTCGTTGCCGGGGCACAGGTAGCAGGTGGGATCGTACGCGGGCCGCGTTTCCGGCGGCGGGGTCTCGACCTGCCCCTGCCACGGGCGCGCGGTGCGCTGCGGGGAGACCAGCAGCCACTCGCCGATGAGCGGATTGCGCCGGCGGTGCGGCGCGGTGAAAAGCGCGTGTTCGTCCATCAAGTCTGCCCTCGCTGATCAGGCCGTGGTTGGCACTATTACCGAAAATGACGCACGGTTGCCCCATTTCCATTGTCTGAATGATCAACGACGCGTCTTCGCGGGAGTGATGCGCGCGGGGCGGCATGGGCTCCTGGGCGGGGTCCCCGTCAGCCGATCGCCCCCGGCTTATCGGTCCCTCTCGTGAGGGCGCCGCCCCGGCAGGGTCGCCTGGGTTTCGCCTGCGGGGGTCGCCTCGGTGAAGGGGTGTGGCGCGGTCCGCATGCGGTAGATCAGATACAGCGGGCAGAGGATCCAGGGCAAGTTCGCCAGGAACACGATGCCGAGTTGCGGCGAGCGGTATGGCCCCCAGGTCTCTTCGCCGAGGATGATGGTGACGTTGGCCAGCATCAAGCCGCTATAGACGAGACTGGGCAGCCAGATCCAGTCGCGGGGGCGCAGAAAGGCGTACAGCGCCGCTACGTAGTACGGCCCGAAGAACAACGAGTCGATCGCGATGGTCATTTTCCACCAGACGGGTCGGGCCAGCAGCAGCGGATCGAAGCTGCGGCCCCACCAGTGGACGGCATCGACCATGAACGGCGGCGGCCAGAGCGGGTAACTGAAGCGGGCCGGGTCGGCGATAATGAGTTGTTCGACATCGACCATGTAGGTGATGACGACCAGGTTCACCGCGAAGAAGGCGATCAGGACAAGGTCGCCCGGTCGTTTGGCTAAGGGAATCGCCTGCCGGGCAAGTGGATTACGCATGGTGGTGGCCGATCTGGGTGTCAGGCTGAGCCGTCCTGGTTGCTGCGTCCTGTGTGCCTCATTGGGATCAGTATACCGTAGAATACCTGAGAGGTTCTATAGATACCTGTTATTGATCCGCCCGGTAGGCCGCGGGCGGCGGCCCGCTGGCGCGGATCTTGCCGCCATGCGACACCGCACCGGCCGCCGCAGGAAGACGGCCCCTTGAGTTCACGGGCCGGCGCAAGGAGGCAGGCATGGACACGAGGACCCTGGAAGCCCTGAACGCGCAGTTTGCCATCCCCGGCCGGATCGCGTTTCGATCCGGCCCCGGCGGGCTGGTGCAGGCCGTGATCGAAAATCCGCACGCCACCGCGGAGATCGCGCTGCAGGGCGCCCAGGTGCTGTCCTTCCAGCCGCAGGGCAGCGCGCCCGTGCTCTTCCTGAGTCCGCACGCCGTCTATGCGCCGGGCAAAGCCGTCCGGGGCGGGATCCCGATTTGCTGGCCGTGGTTTGGCCCGCACCCCACCGACCCGGACAAACCCCAGCACGGCTTCGCCCGCACCCTGCCCTGGGCAGTGCTCGGGACGGAAGGGCGGGACGACAGCAGCACCGAAGTGCGCCTGGGCCTGCAAGACACGCCGGCCACCCGCGCGCTGTGGCCGCATCCCTTCGCGCTGACCCTGGTGGTGCAGGTTGGACGGGAGTTGCACGTCGCGCTGGAGACGCACAATCCGGGGCCGGAGTCCATGCCCGTGACCGAGGCGTTGCATGCCTATTTTCAGATCGGCGATCTTGCGGCGCTGAGCATCGGGGGGCTGGAAGGCACCACCTATATCGACAAAGTCGCCGGCGATCAGCGCCGGGTGCAGAGCGGGCCGGTCACGATCTCCGGCGAAACGGACCGGGTCTATATCGATACGGCGGCGGCGTGCGCTGTCGACGATCCGGGGTTGCAGCGGCGCATCGAGATCGCGAAGGAGGGCAGCCGCTCTACCGTGGTCTGGAATCCGGGGCCGGAGAAAGCCGCGCAGATGGCCGACCTGGGCGGCGACGAGGATACGCGGATGGTCTGCGTCGAGGTGGCGAATGCGCTCGATGATCGCGTCGTCGTCGCGCCGGGCGCTGATCACCGGCTGGCGATGGGCATCCGCGTGGCGCCGTCAGGGGGGCCGCCCGCCCGGCCCTAGCGCTGACGCGATCCTGCCCGCCCACTGCGGACCTAGATCAGGCGGGTCTCCACGCCGAAGGCCGCAATCACCTCGCGCAACTCGGCATCGGTCAGGCCCTCGGCCTGGCTGCCGTTCACCAGGTCCATGTACTCGTAGCGGGCGGCGGTCTCAGCGTACTCGACGCGATCGGTCGCCGCCGTGATCGAGTGGTCCGAGCGCGACATCACCCCATGTTTGCCCCAAAGCACGATGCGGTACTCGCGCAGCGCGGCCACGTTCGCCTCCATCATCGCCGGGGAGCCGGGCAGGATGAACGGCAGCACGCCGACTCCTTCCGGCAACTGCACGATCGTTTCCGGCTCCCAGCGAATCAGCCGCCGGTTCAAATACTGCGGGTCACGATAGCGGGGAATGTGCGTGAGGTAGACCAGGTTGGGCGGCTGCGCGTGGATCACGGCGTGAAAGTTGGTGCCCGTGCGGGCGACCTGGTCGTCATGCACGGCCAGGTGCGAGTTGAATTCGCTGGTCAGCCGGGCGAACAGGCGGCGCGGTGAGGTGTAGAGCTGCCCGGTCCGCCCATCCGCGCCGATGCGTACGGCGCCAAGGTTAGCCGCCGGATCGGCGCGCACATCGCGCAGGCGCCGGCCCGAGCCGGTGACGATCACGATCTGTCCTGCCAACGCCGGGGCCGGCAAGGGAAGATCGATCGGCTCGACCAGCGGGAAGACGCGGCGCACCTCAATGGGCCAGCCGATATAGATCGACATATTGCCGGCGGCGCCTTCCCCGGCGTCGATGGCCGCCAGGCGCTGGCCCGCCTCGCCGAGAGTCACCAGGAATTCGTCCAGGTCGGGATACGGTTCCGGCAGCGACATGCTTGCCTCCTCCTCTAACTATCCGCCTCCGCGCGGGAACGCCCTGTGCAACGCCCCGGCGACCGCGGTGATCCGGTCCGGGTGTGCCGTCGCTCGGCCGGCAGGACGTTGCGCCGCTCGGCCCTTGCGCATCGCGCCGCCGGGCGCTAGTCCGGTCCGTTTTCGAGGTACTCCAGCACACCCGGCTCCAATTGAACATCACCGGCGCGCAGGTTCTGCTGCAATTGGTCCATATTCGAGCAACCCGATAGCGCGTACGCCGGGAACGGGTGTGACACCACATAGGCCAGTGCAAGTACGCCGACCGGCAGATCCTGGGCTTGCGCGACCCGCTGCAAACGCTGCAGCCGCCGCAGGTTCTCTTCACCGGCGTACAGGGCGCGCTGGCCCGCGGGCAGATCGTCCGGCGCTCCGGACTCCAGCCGGGTGAACAGGCCGCCGGCTTGCGAACTGTAGGCCATGGCGGCCAACCCCGTGCGCATGTGGTAGGCCTTCGTCGCCGCATCCATTGTCACCATGGCCGGATCGAACAGCGCGGCGGGGTTGGGCACCGCCAGGCTCCACATCAGTTGATTGCCGGCGAACCCGCGAATCCCGTGCACCGCGGCATAGTCCTGGGCCGCCTGGACGCGATCCAGGTGCCAGTTTGAGCACCCGAAATAGCGGATCTTGCCGCGCTGCACCTGTTCATTCAGCGTGTGCAGAATCTCGGCGACCGGGCGGCGCGGATCGTCCCGATGCAGCCAGTAGAGATCGATGTAGGTGGTTTGTAAGTTGCCCAGGCTTTCGTCCAGGTCGGCCACGATCTCGGCGCGCGACAGCCGCGGCACATCCATGCTGGACAGCCGGGGATGGGCGCCTTTCGTGCCGATGATGACCCGGTCGCGGGTGCGCCGCTGCGTGACCCACTTGCCCACGGTCCGCTCGCTCCGGCCCTTGCCGCCGGGGAGCCACTCCCCGTAGACGAGCGCCGTGTCGATGAAGTTGCCGCCCTCGGCCACGAAGCGGTCCATCAGGGCGAAGGACAGATCCTCGCTCAGGCTCACGCCGAACGGCAACGCCCCCAGGCAGATGACCGAGGCGTGGAGGTCGGTATCGGTGATGGTGCGCAGTCTCATCGTGCTTCCCCGCGCTGCTTGCTTGCGGTCCGGCAGAGATCGGTCAGGTGCCGGGTCGACACGCGCCCTACCGCTCCCGCACGGTGTGGCGGCCTCGCCGCAAAGCCGCGGCATAGGCGAATGCCTCTTGCAGCCGCCGGGTCTGCTCGGCCGGCGAACTGCGGGCCCACTCCCGTTCGTAGCCCGCCAGCGCGCTCTGGGGCACGCCCGCGGCCAGCAGCTCCGCGAACGGAAAGCGCCGGCCCCAGGCGCGGGCCACCAGCAACTCCAGCGGCAAGCCGGCGGCCTGGGCATACTGCCGCAGCGCTTCCCAGGTCAGGCGCTGTTGTTCCGTCGCGGCGCGGTCCAGAATGGCGGCCAGTTCCTCGGGTATGGGCACGCTCTGCCGGGCCGGCGGCGCGGGCTGGTCGGGCGCCCGGTGCAACCAGGCTTGCAATCTATAGAACGCCATCAGCCGGCCTCGGTGTTTTCTAGAGGGGCTGCCGCCCGCAGCGCTTCCGCGATGCCGGCCAGCACCTGGTCCCGGTTGGGATAGTGCCCGAACTGGAACAGCCCGCGCAAGGGCATGGCGAGGTTGCCGTTCTGGCCGATGTCGCTGGTGTTGTACTCCGGCATGTAGCGGCGGATGGTGCGCAGGGTGGCGTCCCAGGCGGCGGGGTCATCGATCACTTCGCGCAGGCTGCTGTCCAGGGTCAGCGCGCGCCGGGCCGGCTGCGGTGCCTGGTAGGGATAGGACCAGCGCCGGCTGCCGGACCCGACCTCGATTGTGCTGCCGTCGCCGCCGGGGAGCGTCACGCGGGCCCTGGAGTTGGGTGGGACCACGACTTCGACCACCATCTGGCCCTGCTCGATGCGCCAGGCGCATTCGGCTGGGCCATAGGGCGTCGTGTGCCGGGCGCGGGCGCTCGTCAGCCCGGCGCCGGGCTGGGGCCGGATCTCCAGTTGCCGGTAGCCGGGCGTGGCCGGCGCCAGCCCGCCCACGGTACGTTGCAGCCAGTCGGCCACGGCGCCCAGCGCGTAGTGGTTGAACGAGGTCATTTCGCCGGGGTTGATCGCGCCGTCCGGCAGCATGCTGTCCCAGCGCTCCCAGATGGTTGTCCCGCCCATGGTGACGGGGTAGAGCCAGGACGGGCAATCCTGCTGCGTGAGCAGGCGATATGCGGCGTCGTACTCGCCCACGCCGCACAGGGCGTCGCAGATCAGCGGCGTGCCGACGAACCCCGTGCTGATGTGGTAGCCACTGGCCCGCGCCAGTTCCGCCAGGCGCTTGCCGGCGTGCCGCCGCTGGGCTTCGTCCGGGAGCAGGGCGAACCCGAGGGCGAGCGCATAGGCCGTCGTGGAGTCGCTGAGCAGCCGGCCCGCCGCCGTGATGTACTCGGCGGCGAAGGCAGCCCGAACGGCGGCGGCCAGCCCCAGATAGTGCTCCGCATCCGCGGCCCGCCCGAGGACGGTCGCGGCCTGGCCGGTCAGCTCTGCCGAGCGGGCGAGGTACGCGGTGGCGACCAGGGCCGGGGGCGTGCGTGCTTGCGCGGGGCGGTCCGGCGGCGCGCTCGGGTCGAGCCAGTCACCGAACTGGAAGCCCTCGTCCCACAGGTGATTTGGCCCCGCGATAGCGGCCACGGCGTCGACCCAGGCGCGCATACTGTGGAACTGGGCGGCCAGGATTCCGGCGTCCCCGAAACGCTGGTACAGCACCCAGGGCACGATGGTCGCGGCGTCGCCCCAGGCCGCCGCGGGGAATGGGACCCGGTCCAGGATATTGGGCACGACGACCGGCACGATCCCGTTGGCCGCCTGTTGCTCGACCGCGAGATCGGCCAGCCAGGATTGCAGGAAGCCGGCGCAATCATAGAGGAAGCAGGCGGTGGGCGTGAAGGCCGCGATGTCACCCGTCCAGCCCAGGCGCTCATCGCGCTGCGGGCAATCGGTGGGGATGTCGAGGAAGTTGCCGCGCATGCTCCAGACGACGTTCTCGTGCAGCCGGTTGACCAGCGGGTCCGAACACTCGAACCAGCCGGTGCGTTCCATGTCCGAGTGGCAGACGACGGCGCGCAGATCGCCGGCCTGCAACTCGCCCGGCCAGCCTTGCACCTCCGCATAACGGAAGCCGTGAAACGTGAAGCGAGGCTCCCAGGTCTCCGCCTCGCCGCCGCGCAGCGTGTAGGAGTCGGTGGCGGCGGCGTGGCGCAACGGTCGCGTGCCCAGCTCACCCGCCTCCAGCACTTCGGCGTGGCGCAGGGTGATCGTGGTGCCCGCGGGGCCTTGCACCGTGAACCGCACGCGGCCCACCAGGTTCTGGCCGAAATCGACAAGTGTGCGACCGGCCGGGGATTGGAGGATGGCGACGGGGGCGACTGTCTCCATCCGGCGCACCGGCGGGCCGGACGGCGCGACGAGGGTGCCGAGATCCCGGTCGAGCGGCACGACAGCGGCCCAATCCGCCGCATCGTAGCCGGGCGCGGACCAGCCGGGGCG
>CBJNAR010000005.1:0-16599 GCA_966434075.1 uncultured bacterium | reverse complement strand
GCGAGGAGATCGAGCATTTCCTCCTCGGTCAGGTCGCAGGTGAATGGGGAGAACCAGACCTCCAGGCCGGCCTCAGCCGCGAGGCGGGCCGCGATTTCAAGCCGGTCCACATCGCCGCCGGTGACGCGGACCGCGGTGCAGTGCAAATCATCGCGGATGATCTGCAACTCCCGCTTGACGATCGCGCTGTCAAACGGTTCGCGGCTGCTCACTCCTTTGTTGATGAAGCCGGTGTCGTAAGAAATGCCTTTGGCTCGCATGTGTCGTGCCTTTCTTGCTGTTGCCTGGGCGCGGGCCGCGCGGCGGCGGGCCGGCGCGAAATAATGTGCTAGCGCGTCGCCGGCGCGCCACGAACTACCGCCTGGGAGCATGCCCGCACGCGGGAGCCGGTGCTACGGCATGAGCAGGCGCAGGATGATGTTCGCATCAGGGCAGAGCCGCTGGAATTGCTCGGGGTGGTGCAAGCCGAATCTGACTAGGCCGTCCAGCATTGCGATAATGGCGATAACCAATTGGTCGGGATCGCCGCTTCCGACTTCTCCTGTAGCCTGACCCTCGACGATCAGTTGCCGCAACTCCGCCACAAAGCGCTCGCCACGCCGGCGGATCTCTTCCGTGACCTCGTCCTGCGCCTGATCCGCGTTGAGCACTCCTCGTATCCCGTCAGGGCAAGCGCGCTGAGAAGCTGGAAGACTTCCAGATGATCGCGCCGGTATTCGACCAGCCGGGTAATCAGCAGGGCCAGGCGCCGGCCCGGTGTCGCGGAACTCTCGGCTGGGGGCGGCGCGGTCGCAAGGCCGGCCTGCTGCACCGCTTGCTCCACCAGCTCGCGATAAATCTGCTCCTTGCCGGCGAAGTAACGATAGGCCAGCCCCTGGCTGACCCCCGCCGCCTGGGCCACATCGGCCATCGTGGCCGCCTTGCCCTTGCGCGCAAAGACCCGCCGGGCGGCTTCGAGAATATTGGCCCGCTGCGTTTCGCGGGGACTCGTATCCCCAACATCCGGTTGCTGCATCGCAGACTCCTGCTGAGTGAATGAATGATTCATTCATTAATATAACCGCTCAGTCCCTCCATGTCAAGCGGCAAAGCTGGAGATGAGGGAGAAAATGGCGTCCACGCCAAAGCTGTGCGGCCATTCGGACGCTATCCCAGGCCGGCCGTCCAGCCCGCCCGGTGCCCGGCGGGATAAGCCCGAGTTCGCTTGCTTGCATCCATTGGCGCTGCTATACTGCGCGCATGCCTCGCCGTTCCCTGCCCCGCCGCAGATCGGTGCCGCGCCCTACGCGGGGCCGCGTCCTGGTCCTGGCCTGCGCGGGGCTGGCTGGGTTGCTCCTATGGGCCGGCACCCGCGCCCCGGTCACGGCGCCGCGGCTCGTTACGCCGGGGGCTGCGCCCCACCTGGCCGCCGCGTCCAGCTCCCCCGCCCCTGCCCCAGTCTCCAGCCAGGCGCCCGCCGCCCCGCGCCTGGGGCCATCCGCAGACATCGTGGATTCGGCGGACATCATCGATTCGCTGGACCCAACCCTGCCCGCGCCCTCACCGACCGATCCGCCACGCCTCCCGCCTGTGCCGACCTCCCTACCGCCGCCCGCGCCTGCGCCTGCGCCGGCGGTTGACCCGTACCGCCGGTGGATTCACGAGGCCCGCCTGCAGTATCCTTACCCCGAGAGCGAAGAGCAGATGTACCAGTTGCTGCTCTGCGAGTCGAGCGGCAACCCCGCCGCCGATAGCCCCGACGGCCTGTATCATGGGCTGTTTCAGTACAGCACCGAGACCTGGGGCGGCGACTGGAACCCCTACCGCGACCAGAGCATCTACGACGCGCAGGCCCAGATCTGGGCCACGGCCCGCGCCTGGAACCTGGGCATGCAACAGCAGTGGGGATGCTACTCCACCCTCGTCCCGTAGCGCGACTCCTACAGCCGGCGCGTCGAAATCCGGCTACCCTACGCAGTAACATGCCCCCCAATTCCGCAATAAATACAGCAGCCATCCTGCGGCTCCCGGCGCGGGGCCGCGCGGAAAGCCGCCCGGCGGTGCCCCGGTGATACAGGATGCCGGCACCGCATCGGTCCGTCCCGACAAAACGGACTTGTCATTTGCTACAAAGCTTGGTAATATGCCTTGACCCCTGATAGGGTCATCTTTTCGCAATACGCGAATCAGCTATTAAGTGGAGGATTCATGGACACATCTCGTACCTGCCCGCGCTGTGGCAATACGCTGCAACCCAACGACAAGTTCTGCAAGAATTGCGGCATGGCGGTGGATGCAGCGCCCACCCAGGCGATGAACGCGCCGGAAGAGGCCGCGCGGGCATCCTACCCGCCGCCCGGCGCCGGCTACCAGCCCCCCGCGCCCGGTGGGCCGCAAGGCTACCAGCCGCCCCCCGCGCCGGGCGGCCCGCAGGGTTACCAGCCGCCCGCGGCGAGCGGCGCCGGCTATCAGCCGCCCGCGCCCGGCCCGCAAGGCTACCAGCCGCCCCCTGGCGGGTCGCAGACCTACCAGCCCGCGGGCACCGGCGGTCCCGGCTACCAGCCCCCGCCCGGCCCCGGCTACCAGCCCCCGCCCGGCGGCCCGGCCTACACCCCGCCGCCCGCCGGCTATGCCGGCGCGCCGCCGGCTGCCCGTGCCGGGCGCCCGCGCTGGCTGTTCGCCGTGCTCGGCTGCCTGGGCCTGGTCATCATCGGCTGCATCGCCTTCTTCGGCATCACCTTCTTCGCGGCCAATAACCTCACCCAGCCGATGTCCACCGCCGGGGAAAGCTTCATGACCGCAGTGCGCGACGGCAACTACGCGGCGGCGTACGCGCTCTGCACGCCCGCCCTGCAGCAAGAGCTGGGCGACCTCAGCGAGTTCGAGAGCACGATGCAGGATAACCGGCCCACCAAGTGGAATTTCACCTCGCGCCAGGTCGAAAACAACAGCGGCCAGCTTGACGGCACCGCGACCCTGCAAGACGGCAGCGCGGCCGATGTGCGCCTGGTCCTGGATCAAGTAGGCGGGGCCTGGAAAGTCTCCGGCATCAACATCCAGCCAAAATAGCACGGACGGCGACTTGCACCGCCACCTGCCAACAACACACAACCGCAGCCCGGAACCCGGCAAGTCGCCGGACTCAGGGCTGCGGTTGTCGTATTTTGGCAGGCGCTCCCAGAGCACAGCCGCGCCTAATAATGCTCCTCATGCACCAGGGCGGCGAGCGGCTTGCGGCCATCGCCGCGTTTCGCGGGCGCGCCCGCCGCGTCCTGGCGCGGGTAGCCGTAGGAGACGGCCGTGCGCACCTGCCGGTCATCGGGGATGCCCAGGATGCGCTTGGCCGCGGCGCCGCCGTCCTTGAACCACCAGATGCCCGCGCCCACGCCCTGCACCTCGGCGGCGAGCAGCAGGCGCTCAGCCAGCCGCCCCTCGTCGTATGTTTGGATCTCGCCCCCCGTGCCCGGCATGACCACGATCACGGCGAAATTGGCGCCCGCCAGGTGCGACCCCGCGCCCTCGGCCTCGGCGATGGCGCGCAGCGTGTCCTGGTTGCGCACCAGCACGAACTCCCAGGGCTGGCGGTTCATGCCGCTGCCGGTCCAGCGCGCCACCTCTAAAATACCGTCGATCGCCTCGCGGGGCACCGGGTCGGCGCTGAACTGGCGCACCTGGCGCGCCCCGCGCAACATCGCGATCTTGCTGCGCGCACTTCCGCTTTGCTCACTGTCCATGATTACAGCTTCCTTCCATGTCTGGATCCATCTCGCTCCTGGTCAAAGACTACCCGCGCAACGTGGCATCCGCAGGTAGCCTGCCCAGTACACGTCCAGAAGCGCCCGCCAGGATGCGAACTGAGGTCCGTCATTCTGAGCGGAGCGAAGAATCTCCGTCTCGTACCCCGAGGAGACGAGACTCTTCGCTGCGCTCAGAGTGACAAGCCCTTGGTCATTCTGAGCGCAGCGAAGAATCTCCGTCGTGTAGGGGCAAAAGACGAGACTCTTCGCTGCGCTCAGAGTGACAACCCCTTGGTCATTCTGCGCGCAGCGACGAATCTCCGCTCAGGCCGATTCGGGGGACAGCCAGCCGAGCTTGTCGGGGTTCATCACGATGTAGACGCGCCGCACCCGGTCCTGCTCTACCTCCAGCAACACCACCCCGTAGGGCCGGCCATCCAGGTAGCCCACCAGCGCCGGCTGCCCGTTGATCTCCTCGACGCGGGCCACGACGCCCGGCGGCATCTTAAGCATGCTGCCGATGAACCCGCGCGATACGCGATCCGCCCCGTGGACAGGCCGCAGGCCGGCCTGGGCCTTGCCCCCGCCGTCGGCGGTGAGCACGATATCGGCGGTCAGCAGATTCAGCAGGCCCTGCATATCGCCGCTGGTGCTGGCGCGCAGGAACTGGTGGGTGATGCGCTCCTGCTGCTCGTGCGAGACGGCGAAGCGCGGGCGGCGCTCCCCCAGGCGCTGCTGCGCCCGGTGCAGGATCTGGCGGCAGTTGGCTTCGCTCTTGCCCACGATCTCGGCGATTTCCGCGTAATCGTACTCAAACACCTCGCGCAACAAGAACACCGCGCGCTCCAGCGGCTTGAGGTTTTCGAGCATGACCAGAAAGGCAAAGGACAGCGACTCGGCCAGCAGGGCCGTCTGGGCCAGTTCGGGGCGCGGCCCGGTGGGGATCGGTTCGGGCAGCCAGGGGCCGACGTAGACCTCGCGCTGGGCGCGCGCCGAGCGCAGTTGGTCGATGCACAGCCGCACCACGATGGAGCACAGGTAGGCGCGCGGCGACTGCACGTCCTCCGCGCGGGCTTCCATCCAGCGGATAAACGCTTCCTGCACGATGTCTTCGGCGTCCGTGCCGCTGCCCAGCATGCGGTAGGCGATGGAGAACAGTAGGCCCCGGTACTGGTTGAATATCTCGGTGGTATTGTCGATCTGTGTCACCTGCGTACTATACCCCATTTCCGGTCGGATGCAAAGAAGAACGAACGGGATATGTCTACAAGGCGGGCAAGGCCACTACCCTGCCCGCCTCGCGGTGATGTTTAGCGCCCGGCACTCACAGGCTGCGGGTGCGCCGTGGCCCGCGCGGTGGCGAGTTCGCCATCCAGCAGCAGGCGCGCCACCTGTCGCGCGCTGCCCAGGCTGGCGTCGGCCAGGAAGCCCCCGCCGATCCAGTCGCCTGCCAGGTAGAGCTGCGCCAGGCCGGGCACCCGTGGACCGGGCCGTCCGGCGTACCCGCCGGTGGCCGCCAGGGGCAGCATGCCGATGGCGTCGATGCGCGGCAGGTAGACGCGCTTGATCAGCACCTCGCGCCAGCCGGGCTGCACCCGGTCCAGCAGATCTTCCAACTCGTGCTCGTCCGCGTGGGGGTCGGTGGGGTGCGCCGGGTCGAGTTGCTTGAACGTGTGGATCAGCGCCCCACCTTCCGGCGCGATGTGCGCGAACTGCGATTGCGTGGTCAGGAAGCGCGGGCGCTCCAGATCCTGCACAATCGGGTGGCGCGGGTCGGGCAGGCGACGCAGCGCCACGTCGAGACAGGCGATTTGTGCGGGCACCAGCCCATCGACGATGTTCCGCAACGCCGGGTAGGCCCCGCCGTCGACCAGCCGCACGGCATCCTGCGGGCTGGTGGCGAGGATCACCGCGGCGGCGCGTACCAGACTGCCGTCGCCCAGGCGCACACCCTGGACGGCCCCGTCGCCGTACTCGACCGCCGTCACCCGTGTGTCGCTCACGATCTGCGCGCCCGCCTGCTCGGCGGCCCGGCGCAGGCCGTCTACCAGCGTCTGCCAGCCGCCGTCAATATACTTGATGCCGGCTTTGAGTTGCAGTTGCATCTTGACGATGAACACATCCGCGCTTACCTGATCGAGCGCGGCGCTGTAGACCGCCGTGCGCGCGACCGCGCTCACCAGTTGGCGCACCGCCGGGCGGCGGATCGTGCGGGCAATCCACTCCTGCACGCTCACTCGCCCGAACTCCGCGGCGTTGAGCCGGGGCAGCCCGGCGAACCAGCGCAAGAGCTCCCACTTGCCGCCGAGATCGAGCAGATCGGTCCTCAGCATCGTGATCAGGTCGGCGGGCAGCGGATAGAGCGTGCCCTTGCGCAGCGCGAAGAGATCTTGCGGACCGTGGCCGCTGTAGGGGATGCCCAGCTCCTGCAACACCTCGCTGGTCGCGCCGCCGCAATACAGCGCGTGGACGCCCCGGTTGAAGGCGTAGCCGTCATACATCTGCGTGACCGCGCGCCCGCCCAGATGCGCCGCCTTCTCGAACAGCGTCACGGCCACGCCGCCCCGAGCCAGGTAACACGCCGCGCTCAGCCCGGCCAGGCCGCCGCCCACGATCACGACATCGGTTTCAGTCAGTTGCGATTTCATAGTGTTATGCCTCCTGCGTTTTGCCCCGATGGGCGAATTGTCACAGACAAGACGGAAACGCACCTCCGTTTGTGACAAAATCGCGGCGCCATCCAGGGCGTCAGCGAGAAAGGCCCGAAATGAGCAGCAATCCGCCGCGGGGGGCTATCCAACCGCGGATGTTGGCATAGCCCCTGCTGGCTGGTAGTGCAAACCGGCACATCGCACTGGCGCCTTGCGGCAGCCGAGTCAACGCAGGCAGAGGCGCTTACAAAGCTGGTCTAGATATATTGAAAGGCAAAGATTATTTTATGGCGTCCCGCGACATCGCTTTCACAAGAGAAGACATCACCGTGGCGCTGGTGCGCCGGTTGATCGCCGAGCAGTTTCCCCAGTGGGTCGATCTGCCGATCCGGCCCGTGGCGTTCGCCGGGTGGGACAACTGCACGTTTCACCTGGGTGCGAACATGAGCGTGCGCCTGCCCAGCGCCCAGGGGTATGTCGCGCAGGTGGAGAAGGAACACCGCTGGTTGCCGCGCCTCGCGCCGCTCCTGCCGCTGCCCATCCCGGTCCCACTGGCGCGAGGCGTCCCCGGCGCCGGCTATCCCTGGCCCTGGTCCGTCAATCGCTGGCTCGACGGCAAACCCGCCACGATCGCGCCTATCGCCGATCTGCCCGCATTTGCGACGGCGCTGGCACAATTCCTGACTGCCCTGGAGCGCATCGATGCCACCGGCGGCCCGGCGGCCGGCCCGCATAACTTCTACCGCGGCGGGCCGCTGACCGTATACGACGCGGAGACCCGGCAGGCCATCGCCGCGCTCGACGGCCGGATCGACGCCGCTGCCGCGACCGCCGTGTGGGAAACGGCGCTACAGGCCACCTGGCACGGCCCGCCCGTCTGGGTCCACGGCGACGTGGCGTCCGGCAACCTGCTGGTCACGGAGGGCCGGTTGAGTGCCGTCATCGACTTCGGGTCGTCGGGCGTGGGCGATCCCGCCTGTGACCTGACGATTGCCTGGACCTTCTTCTCAGGGGAAAGCCGGGAAGCGTTCCGCGCCGGGATGCCGCTGGACAGTGCCACCTGGGCGCGGGCGCGGGGCTGGGCGCTCTGGAAGGCGCTGATTACCCTGGTCCCGATCCTGCACACCGACCCGGTGAAAGCCGCCGAGCCGCGGCGTGTCATCGACGCAGTGCTGGCCGAGCATGAGCGCGCCGCATGAGATCGCGGCTGTCAGGAGGTGAGCGATGAGCATGGAGGACGTGGCGCGCGGGCCGGCATCGCGCGCGGTGGCGTCGCCCCGGCTGTTCGCTGCGCTGCACGAGCACTACGGGATCCCCGCCGATACCGCCCGGCAAGATCTCGGCGGCTCATCTAACCTCAACCTGCTTCTCGGCGACGGCGCCCGGCGCTATGTCGTCCGCGTCTATCGGCCCTGGGTCACGGAGGCGCGGCTGGCCGATCTGCAACTCGCCCGCCGGCACCTGGTGCAAGGCGGGGTGCCCTGCGCGGTGCCCATCCCCACGCGCACCGGCGAGTCGTGGATTCGCGTGGACGACCGGCTCGTCGAAGTCGAGCCCTACTTCGAGCACGATGCGAAAATGGATTCCTGGCCGCGGCTGGAGGCGGGCCTGCCGTTGCTGGGGCGCATCCACAGCCTGCTGCGCCCGCTCGCGGTGAGCGCGGCAGGCCGTAACGCGCCCGCCGCCAACTATATCGCCCCGCAGGATGTGCTCTTCGGGACGCAACGCGGCATTGCACGCCTCCGGCAATGGGCGCCCTCGCCCGGCGAACTGCAGCTTGCGGCGGCAGCCGAGGAACTGGCACAGTTGGTGGATCGGGCGCAGCGCGGGGTCGAAGACCTGCCCCGGCAGTTGGTCCACGGCGACTACTGGGACAACAACGTGCTGTTCCGCGCGGGCCGCGTGGTCTTCGTCGGCGACCTCGACTTCATGGGCGAACGCGCCCGCATCGACGACCTGGCGCTTACGCTGTACTACACCAACTCCACCTTCGCCGACGACCCGGTGTCGGATGCGCGCATCCACCGCCTACGCACGCTCGCCGACGCCTACGACGCGGGCGCGGGCCCACCACTCTCGCCCGCCGAACGGGCGGCTCTCCCCGTGGCCCTGGCCCGGACGCCGCTAGCCTTCATCGCCATGATCGCTGCGGTCGACTCCGAGGCCGGCGCGCGCCGGCTGGCAGCGGAGATGACGGCAGATATTGCCTGGGCGCTGGTCATCATGCGCGACCTGCCGCGCTGGCAGTCCGCCTTCGCCTGATCCGATACTGTTGTGTGTTGGCACGACATTTGCTTATAGAGTACACAGGAGTGGAATGTCAGGATAGAAGCTGCGCATCACGGGACTAGACAAGCGATGATCGCGGCGATAGTCGTTCCTCATGAGGGTCAAGGACGACCCGTTTCTCAGGTATTTGCCCACTTACGATCGCTGTTGCCCTGCCGCTGCGCAACAATGGTATGCGTGAATAGCCGGGTGGTGATGAGAGATTGATGACGGATAACAGCGCCACCTCCGGCACGCAGGCGCGTGAGCCCGATGCACAGACATCGCAGGCCCGCCTGACCAGGGCAGGAATACGGCAACCACAACTGGAAAGAACAATGGTAACAACTCTACAAACACCTAACCCCTCCGCGCCTGCGGTGGATATGCCCCCCGATGCGCGTGTCGAAGCACTGGTCGATGCCGTGCGCGCCCGGCTCGCCGCGGGCCCGCATATCCCGTCGGCGACCTACCGTGTGCAGTTGAATCGCTACTTCACTTTTGCGCAGGCCCGCGAGCAGGTCGAATACCTGCACCGGCTCGGCATCAGCGATCTGTACGCCTCGCCCTACTTTGCCGCCAACGCCGGCAGCCTGCACGGCTACGACATCGTCAACCACAACGAACTCAATCCCGAGATCGGCAGCCAGGAGGACTATGACGCGCTGGTGGCCGAACTCCATCGCCATAGCATGTACCAGGTGCTCGACATCGTGCCCAACCACATGGGCATCGGGCAACTGGGCAACACCTGGTGGATGGACGTGCTGGAGAACGGCCCGGCGTCGGTCTACGCCCCCTACTTCGACATCGAGTGGGACCCGATCAACACCAAGATCACCAACAAAGTGCTGCTGCCCATCCTGGGCGACCAGTACGGCAAAGTCCTGGAGAACCAGGAGTTGCGCCTGAGCTTCGTGCCGGAAGACGGAGCGTTCCGCCTGCACTACTACGATCGCCCCTTCCCCATCGAGCCGGGGTCCTACCAGGCGGTCCTCGATTACGATAAGGCGGCGCTCATCGACGAACTGGGCGCGGAGAGCGAGGCGGCGCTGGAGTACCAGAGCATCCTCACCGCCCTCCAGCACCTCCCGCCGCCCGACGAAACCGACCGCGACCGGGTGCTGGAGCGCAACCGCGAGAAAGAGATCATCAAACGGCGCCTGGCGAGCCTTTGCGCCGCCGAGCCGCGCGTCGTGGCCCACATCGAGCGCAGCGTGGCGGCCTTCAACGGCACGGCGGGCGAGCCGCGCAGCTTCGATCTGCTGGACCGCCTGCTCGACGCCCAGCCCTACCGCCTCAGCTTCTGGCGCATCGCGGGCGAGGAGATCAACTACCGGCGCTTCTTCGACATCAATGAACTGGCCGCCATCCAGGTGGACCAGTTGCCGGTGTTCGAAGAGACCCACCGCACCATCCTGCAATTGCTGGCCGCGGGCAAAGCGAACGGCCTGCGCATCGACCATATCGACGGGTTGCTCGATCCCGCCGGGTACCTGGACGACCTGCAGCGCGGCTACGTGCTGGCCGTCTGCCGGGCCTGCATGGACGAACTCCCCGAATCGATCCCCGACGCCGAGCGCCCCGCCCTGGAGGCCGCCGTGCTGGAGCGCCTCGCCGCGCCCGGCGCGCCTGATGCCGCTCTCCGGCCTCTCTACACCGTGGTCGAGAAGATCCTGGGCCGGGGCGAAAGCCTGCCCGCCGACTGGGCCACCTACGGAACCACCGGCTACGAATTCACCAACGCCCTCAACGGCCTGTTCGTCAACCGGGCCAACGCCAGGGCATTTGACGCGCTCTATACGACCTTCACCGGCGAGACGGTCAAGTTCGCCGACCTGGCCTACGAGAGCAAGAAGCAGATCATGCGGCTGTCGCTGTCGAGCGAGATCAACATGCTGACCAACATGCTCAACCGCATCTCGCAAAGCGACCGCCGCTACCGTGACTTCACGCTCAACAGCATCCGCCACGCCATCCGCGAGGTGATCGCTTGCTTCCCGGTCTACCGCACCTACATCAGCGCGCGCCGGCCCGTGCCCGACAAGCGCGACCAGGGCTTCGTCGAGACGGCCGTGGCACGGGCCAAGAAACGCAACCCGGCCACGGACCTGACCATCTTCGACTTCCTGCGCGACATTCTCGTGCTGACGGACTACGCGGACCTGAGCGAAGCCGATCAGGTGGCGCACCTGAAGTTCGTGCTCAAGTTCCAGCAAGTGACCGGCCCGGTGATCGCCAAGGGGCTGGAGGACACCGCGTTCTACGTCTACAACCGCCTCATCTCGCTGAACGAGGTCGGCGGCGAGCCCGGCGATTTCGGCCTCAGCCCCGCCGACTTCCACAAGCAGCAGGCCGACCGCCAGCGGCGCTGGCCCGCTGCCCTGCTGACCACCAGCACCCACGACACGAAGCGCAGCGAGGACGTGCGTGCGCGCATCGACGTGCTCTCCGAGCGCCCGAAGGAGTGGCGCGCGGCCCTGCGCCGCTGGGCGCGCGCTAACCGCAAGCACAAACGCTCGGTTGACGGACAACTCGCACCCAGCCCCAACGAGGAGTACTTCCTTTACCAGACCCTGCTGGGCGTCTGGCCCTGCGCGGGCGATCTGGACGATGCCGCCTATGAGGATCTCCTCAGCCGCGTGGACGCCTACATGCGCAAGGCGCTGAACGAGGCCAAGATTCACAGTAGCTGGGTCAACACCAACGAGCCCTATCTGGCGGCGGTAAGCGATTTCATCCGCGCCATCTTGCGCCGCGACGACGCCAATCGCTTCCTGCCCGATTTCCTGGCCTTCCAGCAGGAGGTTGCCCATTACGGCGCCTTCAATTCCCTGGCCCAGGTGCTGCTGAAGATCACCAGCCCCGGCGTGCCCGATATTTACCAGGGCACCGAACTCTGGGACTTCAGCCTGGTCGACCCCGATAACCGCCGCCCGGTGGACTACGGCCTGCGCCGCCGCCTGCTGGACGAAGTGGCCGCGGTGGCGGACCCGGCGGGGGCTGCGGCCCTCGTGGAAACCCGCGCCGACGGCCGGATCAAGCTGTTCGTCACCAGCCGCGCCCTCGCCTATCGCCGGAACCACGCCGACCTGTTCCAGGCGGGTACCTACACCCCGCTGGCCGCGCAAGGGCGGCACGCTGAATGCAGCGTGGCCTTTGCCCGCAGCGCCGGCGACCGGCAGGTGATCACCGTGGTGCCCGTGCTGGCCGCCGGGCTGGCGAAAAGCGGGGAACGGGGGCTGCCGCTGGGCACCGTCTGGGGCGATACCTGGCTGGAAGTGCCCGGCGCCACGGCCGGGCAGGGGTTCCGGAATGTCTTTACCGGCGAGGTCGTGGAAGCGCAGGAGCGCAACGGCAAGGCCGGACTCGCGTTGGAACAGGTGCTTGCGGTCTTCCCCGTGGCCCTCCTGGAACGCATCTAAAACGCAACTGCATAGGCGGGCAACACAATCCGGCATGCCGCTGAACTCGTGCCCGCCGTCTTTCGGAGGTTTGGAATACCTTGTTACCGAGTCCCGATAAGCTGGCCGTCTGGCCGGGCGACCCCTATCCCCTGGGCGCGACGTGGGATGGGCAGGGCGTGAACTTCGCCCTGTTCAGCGAAAACGCCGAAAAAGTCGAGTTATGCTTCTTTGATCCCGAGGACGAGACCCATGAAGCGGCCCGCATCCCGCTGACCGAGCAGACCGACTATGTCTGGCACGGCTATATCCCCGGTATCCAGCCCGGCCAGTTGTACGGCTATCGCGTCTACGGCCCCTACGAGCCGCAGGCGGGGCTACGTTTCAACCCCAATAAACTGTTGCTGGACCCCTACGCCAAGGCCATCAACGGCACAATCAAGTGGAGCAACGCCCTCTTCGGCTACCCGGTGGATAGCCCCGATGACGACCGCGACCTGGAGATGGACACCGAGGACAGCGCTGCGGGGATGCCCAAAGCCGTCGTCACCGACCCCTCCTTCTTCTGGGGCAACGACACGCCGCCGCGCACGCCGCTGCACGAGTCCGTCATCTACGAGATGCACGTCAAAGGCTTCACGCAGCGCCACCCGGAGATCCCGCCCGAGTTGCGCGGCACCTACGCCGGGCTGGCGGCGCCGGAATCGATCGCCTACCTGCAACGGCTGGGCATCACCGCCGTCGAGTTGCAGCCGGTCCACCATTTCGTGCATGACAAGACGTTGCGCGACAAGGGGCTGCGCAATTACTGGGGCTACAACACCATCGGCTACTTCGCGCCCCACGCCGAGTATGCGAGCGCCGGCATGACGGGTGAGCAGGTGCGCGAGTTCAAGGCCATGGTCCGCACGATGCACGCCGCCGGCATCGAGGTCATCCTCGACGTGGTCTATAATCATACCGCCGAGGGCAACCACTACGGCCCCACGCTCAGCTTCAAGGGCATCGACAACGCCGCCTACTACCGGCTGGTGCCCGGCAACCCGCGCTACTACATGGATTACACCGGCACCGGCAACACGCTCAACATGCTCAACCCGCGCACCCTGCAACTGGTGATGGACAGCCTGCGCTACTGGATCACCGAAATGCATGTGGACGGCTTCCGGTTCGACCTGGCTTCCACTCTGGCCCGCGGGCTGCACGAGGTGGGCCGCCTGTCCAGCTTCCTTGACACCATCCATCAAGACCCGATTATCTCGCAGGTCAAGCTGATCGCCGAGCCGTGGGACGTGGGCGAGGGCGGCTACCAGGTCGGCAACTTCCCGGTGCTCTGGGCCGAGTGGAACGGCAAGTACCGCGACACCGTGCGCCGCTTCTGGCGCGGCGACGAAAGCCAGGTGCAGGAACTGGCCTACCGCCTCAGCGGCAGCAGCGACCTCTACCAGCACAACGGCCGCCGCCCATCGGCCAGCATCAACTTCGTCACCGCCCACGACGGCTTCACGCTCAACGATCTCGTCTCCTTCGACGAAAAGCACAACGAGGCCAACGGCGAAAACAACATGGACGGCGAGAGCCACAACCTGAGCTGGAATTGCGGCGCCGAAGGCGCGACCGACGACCCCGCGATCTGCGCCCTGCGCGAGAAGCAGAAACGCAACTTCCTGGCGACCCTGTTGCTCAGCCAGGGGGTGCCGATGATCCACGCCGGGGACGAGTGTGGCCGCAGCCAGGGCGGCAACAACAATGCCTATTGCCAGGATAACGAGATTAGCTGGTTCGACTGGGAGTGGGACGACGCCGACCTGGCCCTGTTCGACTTCACGCGCCGGCTCATCGCCATCCGGCGCGCGTACCCGGTGCTGCACCGCCGCAAGTTCTTCCAGGGCCGCAGCATCCACGGCACCGAGGTGCGCGACATCCGCTGGATCAGTCCCAGCGGATCGGACATGACCGACGAAGAGTGGGCCAACGGCCGCGTCCACGTCCTGGGTATGCTGCTCAACGGCGCGGTCATGGACGAATCAAATCACAAGGGCGAAAATATCAAGGATGATATCTTGCTGATGCTGGTCAATGGATCCTGGGAGGATGTGCCGTTCCGGCTGCCGGGCAAGCGCAAGGACCCGAGTTGGGACGTGCTGGTCCATACGGCCACACCCAATGTGGTTGTGGGCAAGGCGATCCCGTGCGGGCAGCAACTCCCCCTCCCGGCCCGCTCGCTGGTCCTGCTGCACCAGCCGCGCCCGGAGCCCGAGCCATCGCGCAGGGCCGAGGCCGAGGTCTGGCGGCCGGGGCGGGGGGCGGCCGCCGTGCCGCCCGAACCGAATACCAACGTCTCTAGTGAACTTAGAAGGAGCAACTCATGACCTGGCAACTGCCGATCGGCGCCCAACTCCAGGATGATGGCGTGCATTTCCGCGTCTGGGCGCCGGATCGCCGGCAAGTCGAGGTCGCCATCCTGGACGACCATGACCACGAAGCAGGCCGCCATCCCCTGACCCGCGACGCCGGCGGCTATTTCGCGGGCACCGTTGCGGGCCTGGGGGCGGGGAGCCGCTACCTCTACGTCCTGGACGGCGAGGTCCGCCGCCCCGATCCGGCCAGCCGCTACCAGCCGGAGGGCGTCCACGGCCCCAGCGCGATCGTGGATCCCGGCTTCGCCTGGACCGACCAGGGCTGGCAGGGGCGACCGCTGGAAGAGGTCATCATCTACGAGGTCCATATCGGCACGGCCACATCCGGCGGCACATTCGAGTCGTTCATCGAGCGCCTGCCCTATCTCCAGGCGCTGGGCGTGACCACCATCGAGATCATGCCCGTGGCCGACTTCCCCGGCACGCGCAACTGGGGCTACGACGGCGTCAGCCTGTTCGCCCCGGCCCGCGCCTATGGCGGGCCCGACGGCCTGAAGCGGCTGGTCGACGCCGCTCACGCGCAGGGCCTGGCCGTCTTCCAGGATGTGGTCTACAACCACCTGGGGCCCGACGGCAACTACCTGCGCGACTTCAGCGCGCACTACTTTACGTCCGGCGAGCAGACGCCCTGGGGCGAGGCGATCGACTTCAGCCGGCCCGAAGTGCGCGCCTTCTTCATCGCCAATGCCCTCTACTGGGCGCACGAGTACCACATGGACGGCCTGCGCCTCGATGCGACTCACGCCCTGCTCGAAGCGGGGCGCAAGCAGATGTTGCGCGAGCTAACCGAGCAGGTGCGGGCGAGCCTGCCCGCCGGGCGGAACTTCCTGCTCTGTGCCGAGGACGACCGCAACGACACCTGGCTGATCACCCCCGGCGCCAGGGGCGGCGCGGGCATGGACGCCATCTGGGCCGACGACTTCCACCACGAGATCCAGTCGGCCGTCGCCGGCGACAACGAGGGCTATTTCGCCGATTACACCGGCAGCGCCGCCGACGTGGCGGCCACGCTGCGCCAGGGCTGGTTCTACACCGGGCAGTGGTCCGAGTTTCGCGGGCGCAACCGCGGCACCGATCCGAGCGACTTCGATCCGCCGCACTTCATCTACAGCATCCAGAACCACGACCAGATCGGCAATCGCGCGTTCGGCGACCGCCTGAGCGCCTACGTAGGCCGGGCGACTTACCGCGCCGTCTCCTGCCTGCTCTTGCTCAGCCCGTACACGCCCCTGCTCTTCCAGGGCCAGGAATGGGCCGCCGAAACGCCCTTCCTGTTCTTCACCGACCACGAACCCGCGCTGGGCGAACTCGTGACCACAGGCCGGCGCAAGGAATTCGCCCACTTCGTCGCCTTCCAGGGGCCGGAGATCCCCGACCCGCAGGCGGCCAGCAGTTTCGAGGCGTCCAAGCTGCGCTGGGACGAGATCGAGGATCTGCCGCACACGCAAACGCTCGATCTCTACCGCGAACTGCTGAGCCTGCGCCAGAGCCTGCCCGCCTTCCGCGACCGCACCCGCGCCCGCTGGGACAGCACCGCGCTCGACGACAACACCGTCGCCCTGCGCTACTCGTCGCCGACAGGCCAGGACGATCTGCTGCTGGTGGTCAACCTCAAGGACGCGCTGCACGTCACGCTGGCCGAAGACACACTGACCACCCCGCCGGCAGGCTATCGCTGGCAGGTGCTGCTGTCCAGCGACGACATCCGCTTCGGCGGCCCGCACAGCCTGACCGACCTGCAAATGGCCGTGGACGCCGCGGGCCTCGCCGCAGGGCACCCGGTCGCCGTCGCCCTCCAGGCGGTGCCCGAGTCCGGCGCGGCGCAATAACCCCGCCCAACCGGGCAACAAGCAGACGGGGAACGCGCTTGCGTTCCTCGTCCCGCTGTCCGCGCCAATCTGCGTTGGTCCCCTCCCCATTGAGAGGCGTCGGGGCCTGTTTAGAAGAGGATCGCTATGACGGAAGCTGCGGGTTTACGATCTGCTCGCTGGAAACAGTTACGAGATTTCATTGCGCACTGGTACACCCCGATAAGGGCTGCTGATGGTGTTACTGCTGATGAGTTAGCCGCAAGCGAACAACGAAACGGTGTAACGATGCCACAAGCCTTGCGAGAATGGTATCAGATGGCGGGAACGCG
>CBJNAR010000004.1:0-18211 GCA_966434075.1 uncultured bacterium | reverse complement strand
TGACCCCACTCGTGGATAAATCGCTGGTCATGGTCCTCGAAGACGGCAGTGAGGCGTGCTATCGTCTGCTCGAACCCGTGCGCCAGTATGCCCACTACCAGTTGGCGGCCAGCGGCGAGGGCGAGGCAGCCCTGGCCCGGCACGCGGCCTTCTGCATCGCCCTCGCTGAACGGGCCGAACCCGAGTTGCAGGGGCCCAATCAGGTGGAATGGCTGCACAGGCTCGACCGCGAGTTCGACAATATCCGGGCAACGATGCAGCGGGCGGAGCAGCGCGGCGATGCCGTGACCATCCTGCGCCTGGCCGGCGCGCTGTCCTACTACTTCTGGATGCGCCGGCATCTGCGCGAGGGCCTGCGCTGGTTCGAGGCCGGGCTGGCCCTGGCCCAGGCGGCGACCAGGAGTGTAGATATACCCACCCCACTCCGGGCCAAGGGGCTGTTCGGGGTCATCCTCATGTTGTCCATTCTGGGCGAGAACACGAAGGCGTTGGCGCTGGGCCCGCAAGCGCTGACGCTGTGTCGCGAGGTGGGGGATAATGCCATCCTGACCCTGCTCACCGTGGTGCTGGCCCAAATGAGCCTGGCCGAAGGGAAGCTGCCGGACGCGCGGGCGTTTGCCGAGCAGAGTGTCCGCTACGGCCGCCAGGCGGATTCGTCTTGGCGCCTGGGGCATGCCCTTATTATGCTAGGCCAGGTGATCCATCGCCAGGGCGAGCGGGCTGCGGCGCTGGCCCTACACGAAGAGGCCATCGCCAACTTTCAGCAGCAGCGCGACCGCTGGGGCCTGGCCTATGCGACGACCGGCCTGGCGGCCCTACACGAACAGCGGCCGGATGTGGCCCGAGTGGCCGCGCTCGCGAGCGTGCGGATGTACTGGGAGCTGGGCGATTATCCGGCGCTGGCCGCCGCGTTGGAGTACCTGGCCCTGCAGGGCGAAAAGGGGCACGCCGGCGCCCAGGTCACCCTGTTTGCGGCGGCCCAAGCGCTGCGCGGATCACTGGCCGCGCCGCTCCCGCTTGGCGAGCGCGACGGTATCGCCGAGCGTCTTGCCACCGCCCGAATCGCCTTGGGCGAGGAGGGCTTTGCCGCCGCCTGGGCCGCGGGCGCCGCCATGACCCTGCAAGCGGTCGTTGCCGGCGTCCTGGAGGACAGGCGCCTGGAGGTCGATACGCCCCTTTCCCAACCGCAGCCGCGCGGCGCGCGGCGCCGACCTCCCGGCCCCCCCGACGCCCTCACGCCGCGCGAGTGGCAGGTAGCCCGGCTGGCGGCGGGCCACTGCACCGACCGCCAGATCGCCGAGGCGCTCACCATCACCGAGGGCACCGCCGGCCTGCACGTGCACCACATCCTCCAAAAGCTGGGACTGCGCTCGCGCGCGCAGATCGCCGACTGGGCCCAGGCCACCGGGCTGATCGACACCGGGAAAGCCTGATCCTCTCTTATACCGGATCCATATAGTGTTACCCACGCCTCTGCTGGCGGAGCGCGAAAGATATAGCGCGCGCCTATAACGTCGTGCGATGGCAAATGCATCGGGCCCGGCTATGATGAGGCGAGCGGACTACTTACGACTTCCCCCGGAGACGGTCAACTGATCGGCGCCGCCTTATGGGAAGGCAGTTGCATGGGTGCTGCCGGCAACCAAACAGACCGGCAGGTCGATGGGTATGGAGTACGAGCCTTCGTCGCTATCGCCTATGGATAAGGAGCAAGCCCATGAATCACCTGCGTATTATCCAGAAACACGTGGCGATCGCTACGTCGATTATCTGGATTCTCGTGCTAGTGCTGCCGGCCTTTGGGTCGGCCATGGCCCAGGAAACCAGGGGCGCGCCGGGCCGGAATGCGCCCGCGGCGCTCGCAGCGGCCTCAGGCCCGACCGATCCCGCCGAACTGGAAGCCTTCCTGGATGATCTCTTCGCCCGGCAGATGCAAGACCACCACATCGCCGGCGCCGCCGTCTCCGTCGTCAAAGACGGCAAGCTGTTTTTCGCCAAAGGCTACGGCTACGCCGATGTGGCCGAAGGCGTCCCTGTTGATCCCGCACAGACGATCTTTCGCATTGGCTCCGTCGGCAAGCTGTTCACCTGGACGGCGGTGATGCAGCTCGTCGAGCAGGGCAAGCTCGACCTGAACGCGGATATCAACACCTATCTCGACTTTCATATCCCGGCTACCTATCCCCAACCGATCACCCTCAAGCACCTGTTGACCCATACGTCCGGGTTCGAAGACCGGCAGTTGGGGAGTGTGGTCGCGGATGCCAGGGACCTGGTGCCCGTGCGCGACTGGCTGGTCTCCCATATGTCGGCGCGGGTGCATCCGCCCGGTTATGCGGGTTACGCAAACTACAATGCCATATTGGCCGGATACATCGTGGCGCGGGTCTCGGGCCAGCCCTATGATCAGTACATTCAGGACCATATCCTCAACCCATTGGGTATGACGCACTCATCTGTCCGGTCGCCGCTACCGCCGGACCTGCGCCCACTGGCATCCGTGGGATACACTTATGCCGATGGCGGATTCCAGGCCTTCCCTGAATACATTGCGCAGCCGGCGGGCCTGCCGTCCGGCATGCTCCAGGCCAGTGTCACCGACATGGCCCGGTTCATGATCGCGCACCTGGAGGGCGGCCGCTTCAGCGATGGCAACATCGCCGAGGCCCGCATTCTGAAAGCCGCCACCGCCCAGGAAATGCAGGGTGCGTTGTACACGCCTGACCCACGCCTCCGGGGCACCGCTTACGGCTTTTTCGATTGGAGCGACAACGGCCAGCAGACGCTCGGCCATACCGGCTATGCGCCACCGATGCATAGTGTCCTGCTCCTCTTGCCCGACCAGCACCTGGGCGTATTTGTGGCCTTCAACAGCAAGGATGTGGGGGCGCTGACCACGCAGCATTCCGGGTTCCAGCGCGCGTTTTTCGACCACTACTATCCCGCGCCGGCCGGCGCGCCCGTCCAGCCTCCTGCGGACTTCGCGGCGCGCGCCGGTCAGTTTGTCGGCAGCTATAACGCCTACAGCGCATATACCACCCTGATCAAGATCAGTGGACTCTTCGGCGGCGGCTACACCGTGGACATCAGCAATCCGGGTGACGGTACGCTCCTCCTCACCCTGGAGGGGTTCAAGCTCCGCATTGCCGAAGTGGCGCCGCTGTACTTCCGGCAGGTAGACGGCCCCTTCTCGGTGCTGTTTCGCACGGACGCCAGCGGACGCATCACCGACTTGGTTACCGACCTCATGCCCGAGTATGCTGCTGCAAAGCTGGCCTGGTACGAAACGTCCGGTTTCAACATGGCCTTGCTCCTGGGGTGCGTCTTGATCTTCCTGGCCATGATCCCCGTAGCAGTGATCCTCTTGATTCGAGACCGCCGCCGCAGCGACCGGAACCCCGCCCCGCGCGGCGCTCGCGCGGCCCTGTGGATCATCCTGGGGATCAGCCTGCTGAACCTGCTGCTGGTGGGCGGCATGATGTGGGGGTCGATGGGGGGCATGTCCAACGAGTTGCTCGACCCACCATGGATCATCAAGATCCTGCTCGGCGGGGGGGTGATCGCGGCCGTGCTGACGATCGGCGCGCTGGTCTACGCGCTGCTGGCCTGGAAGAACCGCTACTGGGGCACCGCGGGCCGCGCTTATTACACGCTGGTGACGGTTGCCGCAGTCGCGTTTGTGTGGTTCCTGAACTACTGGAACCTGTTGGGGTGGCGGTTCTAGCCGGCAAACCCCTTGAGGCCGGCGGGGATGTCCCCCTCGGCCTCAAAAGGGGAATGAGGATCAAACACCTTATCCAGTTACACCCGACGGAGTAAGATCATGAACCTGGAGCTGATTACCAGAACCGCTGGGCCAGCACCCAGTCGCACACCGGTGCTTTTCGTCCATGGCGGGTGGCACGGCGCATGGTGCTGGGACGAGCATTTCCTGGGCTACTTTGCCGAGCGGGGCTTCCCGGTGTATGCCCTCAGCTTTCGCAACCACGGCAAGAGCCAGACTATTGGCTCGGTGCGCTGGCAGCGCGGCGCGGACTACGTGGCGGACCTCGGCGCGATCGTCGACCAGATCGGGCAGCCCCCGGTGCTGGTGGGCCATTCGATGGGTGGCTATGTCGTGCAGCGCTACCTGGAGCGCAGGCCGGCGCCCGCCGCCGTGCTGCTGGCATCCTTGCCGCCGCACGGCTTGGTACCCAGCACGCTGCGGCAATTGCGCAAGCACCCGTGGGCGGTCACCAAGGTGCTCCTGCAGATGTGGCCTTCGGCTATCGTAGCCACACCGCAACTGGCGCGCGATGCTCTCTTCTCCAGCCGGATGCCGGCGGATCAGGTTGCCGCGTACTTCTCGAAACTGCAGGACGAGTCTTTCCTTGTCTTTCTCGATATGATGTTCTTGCGGCTGCCGCGACCCCACAGAGTGAAGGGCGTGCCGATGCTCGTCCTGGACTGCTCGGGCGACGCGCAGTTTACGCCGGCGGAAGTCCTGGCCATGGCCAGGGCTTACCACGCCGAGTCCGAGATATTCAGGGGTATGGCCCACGATATGATGCTGGAGCCGGGCTGGGAAGGCGTGGCGAGCAGGATTATCGACTGGCTGCGGAGCCTGCCGGGGATCTGCTGACGTGCTGCTCTGAGCGGGCAACCCGCGGAGCACTACGCACATGAAGCTCGGCAAGCCCTGCTGCCCACTCCTCAACATTTGCAAACGCTGTGGCGCTCACCAGAGACTCTCAGTTACCTCATCCCCCTCTGGTGAACACCACCAGCCTGGTCTCGACGGCGGCGCTCCTTGTGTGGCGACGGTAGCGCAGCGCCGCCCGGCCGCCGCCGGGCGGAATCGGGTGCCCTTTGTGGAGTGGGCGCGTCAAAGAGCCAGTTGGCCGGCCAGCAGCGAACTGAACGCGCACTGAAGGCTACTCGATCGATTTTCAGTTGCGCATCTCAAATATGGACTGGGTTTCGCCGGCGGATCCCAAAAAGATATAGCGCGCGCCTATAACGCCGTGCGATGGCAAACGCGGGCGGTGGCGCTATGATGAGGGCCGGACGCACCGCGGTGCGCCCGCAGGCGCAGGGCACCTGCGTCAAGGGGTGGGTAGAGAGGCACAGCAAGCCGATGCACGCCAGTATTCGCCGCTACGAATATGCCGGAGCGCCGCTGCCGGTGGACGAGTTGGTCCAGGTGGGTCGGGAGATCGCCGCCCACCTCAGCCAGGCGCCGGGGTTCGTCTCGTTTCTGATCCTCTCCGCCGCCCGCCAGGGGCCGGGTCCCGACATGGCGCCGAATCAGGGGTTGGCAACCGTGAGCATCTTCGAAGACCAGCCCGGTCTGGAGCAGGCGGACCGGGTAGCCGCGGCCCTACTCGACGAGCGCCTGGCGGCGGGGTGCCGCCAGCAGGCCGGGATCACCCGCGGGGAGATCGTCTTCCAGCGCGGACTGTGAAAGGCGCCCAGGGGAGCGGGGCCTTGAGGCGGGCCGGATGGCCGCATGGAGGGAACAGCCATGAATATGGAACCGGTTACCGGCGCTGCGCCTGTCAATATGGGCCGGGAGGCAAGTGCGCAGGTGTCCGCGGGCGCGAGTAGCGCGCGGCTCTACGCGCCAAGCTGGTTGGACCAAACCACACGCTGGATTCGCCGGCTCCCCATGCCGGCCTGGCTGTTCTATCTGCTGCTGATCCTGATCTTCGTCTTTGTCGAGACCGTGCCTAAATGGCTGGATGGGACCTATCCGGTAGGCGTCCTCGTGCCCTTCCATGTCGTATTTGCCGCCACCTTCGCCTTCACTCTGGCCGCCCACCGCTATCTGATCGACTCAGTGGGCACGGTGAAGCCGGCCTTTTACACGGTGTTTGACGGCGACGAGACCAAGCTGGAGAGCCTCCTGTACCAACTCACGACCAGCCCGGCGCGGCCCACGCTGCTGTGGAGTCTCGGCGCGGCCGGCATCGCCTCGCTGTGCTGGGTGGTCCTGGGCGATAGTCTGCCGCGGTACGTCCTGCTCAGCACGTCCCCATTGGCGGCGACCGTGGATTACCTCATGATGATCGTCACGTGGGCCCTGATTGCAGCCATTGCCTCCTACTGCGTCCACCTGATCCAGGTGCTGAACTACTACCTGGTGCGCCGGGCGAACATCGATATTTTTAAGCTGGGATCCCTCTACGCCTTTTCGGGGCTGACCGGGCGCGTCGCCGTCATCTTCTTGCTGGGCAACTACATCTGGTACCTCACCGATCCGGCGCCCCCTGATCTCTCCGTGTGGCGGGCGTGGCGGCTGGTGACGACTCTCGCTGTGGCGCTTATCGCCGTAGGGGCATTCCTGTGTCCGCTGATTGGCGTCCACCACGTGCTGGAACTGCAGAAACGCCGGCTCCTGGAACAAAACGCGCAGCGGGTGCGCGTCGTCATGAGCCGGGGGTACCACCTGCTGGACAGCGGCGAGTCCGGCGATCTGGTCGCGCTGAAGAATGCGACGGACAGTCTGGTCGCGGAGCAGAACACGCTGGAGAAATTGCCGACCTGGCCGTGGCACGCCGATACCCTCCGCCTGGTCAGCACCGTGCTCGTGCTGCCCCTGCTCGCCTACCTGATCGAGCGCATCCTGGCCGCTGTTATCGGCCACTAGCTGTGGCGGGGCTCCGCTTGGACGCGGAGTGCCCTGCCCAATACGAGAGGATCATATGGAATTCGATTGGGTCTGGGTGGTGATCCGCTTTCTGGTGTCCTGCGTGGTGCTAACCTACGCGCTCATCGGGGCCGGCTTCTGGACGCTCATCCTGCGCAAGGTCGGCGCCCGCATGCAGCAGCGGCTCGGTCCCAACCGCGTCGGCCCCGGCGGCATGTTCCAATGGGCAGCCGACTTGCTCAAGATGTTGCTCAAGGAGCCGATCCTGCCGGCGGCGGCGGATAAGCCGGTCTTCCTGGCCGCGCCGATTGTCGCCGTCTTCGCCGCCACCGCCGCTTACGCCTTCATCCCCTTCGGTGAGCAGATCACCGTCTTTGGCCGCCCCATCCCCTACTATGTGGCCGAGACGCCGGTCGGCCTGCTCGCCCTCCTGGCCCTCTCCTCGTTACAGGTCTACGGCCTCCTTATGGCGGCCTGGAGCTCCAACAGCAAATACCCGATGCTGAGCGGCCTGCGGGCCGGCGCCCAGGTGATTAGCTATGAGATTATCATGGGCCTCGCGCTGGTCGGGGTGATGTTGCTGGCCCAGTCGCTCAACCTCAACGACATCAGCCGGGCTCAGGGCGGATCGTTAGTTGGCGGAGGGGCCGGCGCGGACACGCCGGGTATCTGGCTGCTTCTGTTGCAGCCGGTCGGCCTGCTGATCTACCTGCTGGCGGGGCTGGCAGAGGTCACCTACCCGCCGTTCGACGTGGTGGAAGCCGAGACCGAGTTGATCGCCGGGTACCATGTGGAATACAGCGGGATCCAGTTCGGCCTGTTCCAGGCGGCCGAGTTCGTCGGCACCATGACGGTGGGCGCGATCACCACCACCTGCTTCCTGGGCGGCTGGCAGCCGATCCTGCCGCTGGGCGGCGCGGCGCTGGCCCCCTTCTGGTTCCTGCTCAAGACAAGCGCGATCGTGTTCGTGCTGATGTGGGTGCGCTGGACCCTGCCGCGCTTCCGCTACGACCAACTGATGGGCATCTGCTGGAAGGTCATGCTACCGCTGGCCTTGGCAAACCTGCTGTTGGTCGCGACGCTGCGCCTGCTGGTGCCGGCGGGCACCCCGCCGCTGGGCCACGGCAGCTTCGCGCAGGCGTTGCCGTGGCTGCTGTTCTCCGCCTTCGAACTGATCTTCGCGGTGCTGGTGGTACTCGCGCTGTCGCGGCAGGCGGCGCGGTCGTGGTCGGGCAAGTCTGAACACCTGCGAGCAGCAGGCCCGCCCGCTGCTGCAACGGCCCGCTTGCCGGAGCCCGTTGCGCCACCCCGGCGTGTCGAGCTCCGACCGGGCTTGTTGACCGGGATGGGGACCCCAGACCGCTCACCCGGCGAGGGCGACTAGGTAAGCTTGGCTGACTTGAAACCACCGGATAATGGCGGCAGCACCAACTTGGCGGAAGCAGTCGCTGCGCGGACCCAAACCGCTGATAACCGAACCACACTTTGTCACGACATGCCGGCTCTGCCACACTTTTGATACTGCCGGCGAAGGCCGGCCCCTAACTGCACAGGCTGACCCCGGTCGCCATTAACCGGCTACACGGCGAGACGGCAGTCTTCAGGCGCGCTTGCCCCAACAGCCATTCGCCCAACCGCAGCAGGTTGGGTTCCGCGGCCATTAGAACGCGGCCCACATGAGTCCGCGCCGGGCCAATATAGGCCGTCACCGTGTGCTGCCGGTTCGTACACTCCGCGAAATCGTTCTCCCGATTCCCGCCTTAGTTGGAACCTGTAACCGCTGGATTGCCCATGTTGCCCCCATTCTAATGCGGTTGGGTCGCGGTATCTGCCGGCATCCTAGCAGGCGACTGTCTCCTGATCGTTACGACGACCGTTACGACCCGCCGAATGACGCGTCGCCTCGTGGGCGCGCAGTTTCCCCGGTTATACGAGTCGCGCGGTGCAGGGCTACGCCATAATGGATCGCCGCGTCCTCCCGTGCCTGACGACGGATGCATGCCGGCGGACACCTCTGGCGAATGGGTCGCGTGACTGCCTGCGCGGCGCTGCCACAATCCGCGGGATAGGGCGGCGTTGAATAAAAGAGGGTTCGCAACCAACAGCGATGTGCTACAATAGGACATGCGAATCCGGACCCATGGCCTGCCCGCCGGGTCCGGCGCCGGGTAGTACCGGGTGGCGCGCCTGGAGTGGCGCCGGCATAGGGTTCGCCCCTGGTCGACTTACGGAATACCGGGTTCCGCACCGGCCCGCGGCTGAGATTGCGCGGCCTGTCCTGGTATCTCGTACCCTTACCCTTACCCCCGCGGCCTGTCCCTTTCCCATAGCGCCCGTCCGTGCCGGATCCCCGGACCGCTTGGCTTATCAAGGCCCCCACAAGCGCTCGTCCTCACCCGCCATGCACGCGCACCCGCTTGTTCGCGGCCCTGGCGCTGCGTGGCCTGAGGTATTCGATTAGCTCAGGCCGGGCGGTTTGTGGCGCGCCACCAGCCACGCAGTCAATGCCCAGGTAACACGGCCGGTACCGGCCGTATCCGATCCCGACAATACTGAGGATTCGTCGTGCCGTAACGATCGCCGTAACGATCAGGAGACGATCGTCCGCTAGGATAGGGTCAGATACCGCAAGGAAACGGAGTGTGAGATGACCGCACTGCTGCAAGGGATTCGACAGTTCAGGATTGGCCGGCGCCGCCCGCCGGCACAGGCCGGGAGCATGGCGGGGAGCGCGCCGCAGCGCGGCGTCCGGCCGGCGATCGATATCGCGCCGAATGACCCGCTGCTCGCCTACTTCCTGACCGCGCAAGGGGCGGTGGAGATCGAGCATCTGCGCCTCGAATCGCCGGCGCTCGACGCGCTCCGGGCGGAGGGAGTCAAGCTCACGGTGCCGCTGGTCAGCCAGGGCGAGCTGATCGGGGTACTCAGCCTGGGCCCACGGCGCAGCGACCAGGACTACTCCTCCGACGACCGCGGCTTGCTCGCCAACCTGGCCGCGCAGGCTGCGCCCGCCGTCCGGGTGGCCCAGCTGGTGCGCGAGCAGCAGGAAGCGGCGCGGGCGCGGGAGCGCATCGAGCAGGAGTTGCGCGTCGCCCGCCTGATCCAGCAGACCCTGCTGCCCAAAGAGCGGCCCGTGCTGCCGGGGTGGAAGCTTAACACCTACTATCAGCCGGCCCGCGCCGTCGGCGGGGACTTTTATGACTTCCTGCCGCTGGCCGACGGGAGATTGGGCATTGTCATCGCCGACGTCACCGACAAGGGTGTGCCCGCCGCGCTCGTCATGGCGACCACGCGGAGCATCCTGCGCTCGATGGCTCCGTCCGGCTCGCCGGGCGTGGTCCTGGAGCGGGTTAACGATCTGCTCTATCCCGACATCCCGGAAAAGATGTTCGTCACCTGCTTCTACGCCGTGCTCGACCCGGTCAGCGGGCGGCTGCACTACGCCAACGCCGGGCACGATCTGCCGTACCGGCGTGGTACGCGCCGCGTCGACGAATTGCGGGCGACGGGCATGCCCCTGGGCTTGATGCCGGGGATGCGCTACGAGGAGAAAGAGCTGGTGCTGGGTTTTGGCGAGACGGTGCTGTTTTACACGGATGGCCTGGTGGAGGCGCACAATGCGCAGCGCGAGATGTTCAGCTTCCCCCGGCTCATGGCCTTGTTTGCCACCCCGCAGCCGGATGGTGACGTAATCGCTTTCCTGCTGGACGAGTTGGGCAAGTTCACCGGGACGGGGTGGGAGCAAGAGGACGACGTGACGCTCGTCACGCTCCAGCGCACTACCGGGCCGGGCAGCAGCAGCGCGATTGCGGGGCCCGGCGACGGCGCCACCTGGGGGCCCGGCAACGGCGCCACCTGGGGGACCGGCAACGGCTGGCGGGTGCTGGCCGAGTTCACCGTGCCAAGCCAGCCGGGCAACGAGCGCGTCGCGATGGAGCAGGTGGCCGAGGTCGTTGCCGGTCTGGATCTGCCCGCGCCCCGGCTCGAGCGGCTAAAGACCGCCGTGGCTGAAGCCACCATGAACGCGATGGAGCACGGCAACCAGTACCGGGCAGAGCGGCCGGTGGAACTGCGCGTCCTGGCCTGCGACATCGCGGTCGCCGTCCAGATCACGGATCGCGGCAGCGTCATGATCCCCGCCGCGCCTGTGCCTGACCTGCAGGCCAAGCTGCAGGGCACACAGTCGCCGCGCGGCTGGGGGCTCTTCCTGATCAAGAGCTTCGTCGACGACATGCGGGTGAGCGCGGACGAGCACCAGCACACGGTGGAGCTGATCATGAACCTGGGAGGTGAGACCAATGCTAAGCCGACCGTTTGAGGCCACTGTGAGCCATCAACCGCACGTCGCGACCGTAATCCTGCGCGGGGAGATCAACGCCTTCGCTGAGGACGCGCTGAGCCGGGCCTATGAGGAAGCCGCCAATCAGGACGCCGCGGTAATCCTGCTCAACTTCAGCGCGGTGGACTACATCAACAGCACGGGCATCGCGCTGATCGTCGGCTTGCTGGCCCAGGCCCGTAAGAGCAAGCGCCGCCTGCTGGCCTACGGCCTCAGCGAGCACTACGTTGAGATCTTCAACATCACCCGGCTGTCCGATTTCATGAATGTCTTCGCGGACGAAGATGCGGCGTTGCGTGCGGCCACACACCCCGCCTGAACCCGCGGCCACCCGCCGTGATCACGAGACCAGGAGGATCCCATGCCCGAAACCAGGATAAAAATGGACGCGCGGCGGCTCAGCCCGGAAGCCGGCGTGATCGATATCGTGGGGGACCTGACCGGAGCCGCCGAGGATGTGCTGATGCAGGCGTACCAGGAGGCGGCCACTCCAGACACGCGCCGCATCATCCTGAACTTCGCCGGCCTGGAGTACATGAACAGCAGCGGCATCGGGCTGCTGGTCACGCTGCTGATCCGGGCCAACCGGCAGAAACAGCGGCTGCTGGCCTGCGGGCTCAGCGAGCACTACACGCATATCTTCGAGCTGACCCGGCTCACGGATGCCATCGGCATCTACGAGACCACGGAGCAGGCGCTCGCCGCCACGTAACCGGGCGACCCCGGCGCCAGGAGTAGAGAGGAACGCTAATCATGAGCACGCAAACTTCGTCCGGCGGTGGGCCAAAAAGGCGCGACGCCGGCAATTGGGCCGGGCCGGTCACGCGACTGAGCACCGCCAACCTGCCGGCGAACGCGCCCACGGTGAACGTCGAGGGTCTGGGGCTAACCGGCCCGTTGCGCGGCTTCGGGCGCATGTGGCAGAAAACCTTCCAGGTGCGCCTCGTGGGGGCGAACGTCACGCCGACCGGACTGATCCGCATCTGGAAGGACAACTTCGAGAGCTTCTGGCCGCGGGGTAACCATTTCTACGCCCCGCTGACGGGGCTGGCGCCGGGCGAGGTGGCCGCGCTGAGCCTGGCCGTGCCCGGCAGCAACATCACCATGCTCTCCACCGGAGTGCTGGTGATCTACGCCGACGAGGAGTCGTTCACGCTGATGACGCCCGAAGGCCACCCCATCGCCGGCTGGATCACCTTCAGTGCCTTCCAGGAGGGCGAGGTGACGGTCGCCCAGGTGCAGTCCCTGGTGCGGGCCGCCGACCCGATCTTCGAACTGGGTGAGCGCCTGGGCGCGCACAAGATGAACGACGCCTTCTGGCGGCAGACCGTCGCGGCCGTCGCGGCGCACTTCGGCGTCCGCGAGGACGTGGTGATGCGCCAGGTCTGCGTCGATCCGCGGGTGCAATGGTCGCAGGCAGGCAACATCTGGCGCAACTCGGCCATCCGCACCGGTATCTACACCATGACCACACCCCTGCGGGCGCTGCGGCGCCGGCGCCGCTGAGGCTCTGTTCTATCCGGGCAGATCTCAAAAGGAGGCTCCAGATGCAAACCCATAGGAAAGGACTTATGACTGCGGCTGTCATCCTGGCCGGGCTGCTGGCTGGTCCCGTGCTCGGCGCGCGCCCGGCGGCGGCCCAACCCGCACAGCCGGGTGGACAGGCCGCCCTGCTGAGCATGATCCAGCAGTTTGTCACCGCCTACAACGCCGGGGACACAACAACCCTGGCGAACCTGTTCGACCCCTCGTACCAGGGCGTGATTACGAACATGCCGCCCGGCGCGCCCCCGCAGGCAACCGCGCCGACCAACCGGGCCACGGAATTGCAGAACGCCGCCCCGCGCCTGGTGCATGTCACCGCGTCCAATTGCGCGCTTGCGTCCGCCGGCACCGTCCGGTGTGACATCGGGCTGAGCGGCGGACCCACCGCCGGCCTCCCGCATCCCTACACCGAGACGGCGGTGTTCACCTTCGGCAACGGCAAGATCATGCGCCTGGACGAGACGCTGAGCAACACGACCAGGAGCGATTTCGCGGCCATCTTTGCCCACCTCCAGCAACCGGGCATGCCCCGCACGGGCGCACCTGGCTCTGCCAGTGACAGTGGTATGCCCTTCCTCCTCCTGGCGCTCGGTGGACTGCTCATAGCAGTGTGCGGCGTAGCGGTCCGCCAGGTTAGCCGAGGAATGGGTACTGCCCGCTAGAGAGATCGGCGAAGCCGGGAGAAGCTAGGCGTAGCTGCGCCATGACTGGCGCTCGTCCGGGCGCGCTAAATCGCGCAGCTACGCACAAGCGGCGGGTGGGATGCCCTCACCACAAGGCGGGCAATTATGAGCGACAACAGAGAGGTCAAGATGAAGTCCGGAGCAGCCAGGCGGGCGCGGTTGGCCTGGGGATTGCTGGCGCTGGGCCTGGCGCTGCTGGCGCTCGGCCTGCTGCTGCTGGCGCTCCACGGCGCGCTCTCGTCGAATGTCATTGGCTACCTGCTGGCCTTCAACGCCTTCTTGCTGGTCGGCGGGGTGGTCGCGGCGCGGCGCCCCGAGCACCCGATCGGCTGGCTGTTCCTCGGCGTGGGCTTGAGCACCAACCTGGCGCTGGCGCTCAACGAATACGCGCTCCTCGCCCTGGTGCGCAGCCCTGGGTCGCTGCCGGGCGGCGCGCCTGCGGCCTGGCTGGCGCTGATCCTCCAGCCCGGGGCCTGGTGGCTGGTGTTCAACAGCCTGCTGCTGTTCCCCACCGGGCGCCCAGTGAGCCCCCGCTGGGGCGTGGTGCTCGGACTGGCAGGCGCCTATGCGGTCTTTGCCCTCGTGTTGGATGCGTTCGCTTTTCCCATGCTCACGTTCGACCCGCTGCCGAATCCGTATTACACTAGCGCGCTGGCGCCCTACAGCGGGCCGGTCAACAGTGTCTACGGTTTCGGCTATGTCCTGTTGATTCTGATCACGGCCGTCCTGCGTTTCCGGCGCTCCGGGGCCATCGAGCGGCTTCAGCTCAAATGGCTCACCTATAGTATTTTCCTGGCGGCGCTGCTGTCCCTGGTCCAGCTCCTGAGCGGCGTGCTCGGTATTCCCTCGGGCGTCTTCGCCAATGCCGCCATCCTGCAGATCTTCCTGTTCGCCGCGGCGATCGGCATCGCCATCCTGCGTTACCGGCTCTACGAGATCGATATCATCATCCGGCGCACACTGATCTATGCCGTGCTGACCGCCCTGCTGGCCGCCGTCTACTTCGGCGGCGTGACGGTGCTGCAGGTGCTGTTGCGCCCTTTGCTTGGAGCGAACAACGACCTGGCGGTGGTGGCGACCACGCTCTTGATCGCGGCGCTCTTCTTCCCCCTGCGCCAGCGGGTGCAGCGCTTCATTGACCGCCGCTTCTACCGCCGCAAGTACGACGCCGCCAAGACACTCGCTGCCTTCAGCCACACCGTGCGCGACGAGGTGGAACTGGAGCAGCTGACCGGGCGGTTGGTCCAGGTGGTGGACGAGACGATGCAGCCCAGGCACGTGTCGCTGTGGTTGAAGGGTGTGCCCCGCGCAGAAGAGGTGCGTTCATGACTGTGATCTCCCGCCTTCACCGCCTTCCCAGGCTTGGCAGCCTGCGCACCGGGGGCCGCTGGACCCTGGGCGCCTGGCTCACGCTGGCCTTCGTGGGGGCTTTTACCCCGTTGTGCGTCGTGGTGGGGGTTTACCTGCTGGCACAGCCCGGCGATGGCTGCCAGTTTAAGGGCGGCGCACTGGCCCCGCCCCGCCCGATCCAGGCCTGCTTCGGTACCTGGCCGACACCGCTGCGCCCGGGCGACCAGGTAGTGTCGGTGGAGGGTATCCCGGTAGGGAACCTCCCGGACGTGGTAGCGGGCACGACGCCCCCCATGCCGGGTGGTTGGACCGGCGGGCGGACCGTCAGCTACACCGTGCTGCGGGACGGCGCGTCACTCAAGCTGCAGGTGCCCCTCGGGCGGCTCAACTTCCCTGGTATCGTAGGTGCGCTGGGTGCTTCGTTCGCCCAGCAGGTCGGCGCCTCCTGGCTGATCATCCTCATTGGCTCGCTGCTGATCTTCCTGCTGGCGCCCAACTCCGAGGCGGCCCGCCTGTTGCTGATCGCCAGTGGGCCACTCTTCGCCATGATCACCTTTGTGTGGGCCGGCGACACGGTAGCCAACCAGTTCGCACCGCGGCCGGTCGTGCAGCTATACCTCACCTTCGCCACACTGTGGGGCTGGCTTTTTGTGCCGACGCTGCTGCTGCTGGTGCTGAGCTTCCCGCGCCGCATCTGGCCGGTCAGCCGCTGGCCCCGCCGCGCGGTCGCTGCGATTTACGGTCTGCCGGTTGCCGGCTCGCTGGCTGAGCTGGTCAGTGGGCGACCCGAGCCTTACTACTTCATGCTGGGCCTGGGTGCCATGCTGGTGATCTGCTGCGCGATCGGTGCCGCGCTCCACACCTTCTTGCGCAGCAGGGACCCCGTGCTTCGCGCCCAAACAGCCTGGATGGCGCTGGGTGTCAGTGTTAGCTTTGCTTTCGTCCCGCTCTATTGGACCCTGATAACCCTTGTTCCGGGGATGAGCCAGGCTAACAGCCAGATTCCTGGGTGGGCCAACGCGTTGCTCAGCACGGCCGTGAGCCTGGTCTTCCCCCTCAGCATGGGCGTGGCGATCACGCGCTACCACCTGTTCGACATCGACCTGATCATCCGGCGCACACTGATCTACGGCGTGCTGACCGCTCTGCTGGCGGGTGTCTACTTCGGCGGGGTCACGCTGATCCAGGTGCTGCTGCGGCCCCTGACCGGCGCGGGCAACGACCTGGCGGTGGTGGCGACCACGCTGCTGATCGCGGCGATCTTCTTCCCCTTGCGCCAGCGGGTGCAAGGCTTCATCGACCGCCGCTTCTACCGCCGCAAGTACGACGCCGCTAAGACGCTTGCTGCCTTCAGCCACACCGTGCGCGACGAGGTGGAGTTGGATCGGCTGACCGGGCGGCTGGTCGCAGTGGTGGACGACACGATGCGCCCGGCGCATGTCTCGCTCTGGCTGGCGCACCGCCCCGGAAGGCCGGAGAATCCCGGTGACCGCTAGACGGGCTTTTCGTCATGAGAGTAGAGGAGCCAAGACAATGAGAATTCTCTTCACCACTGTAGCTGCGCTTGGCAATTTCAATCCACTCGTTCCACTGGCCCGTGCCTTCCAGGACCAGGGCCATGACGTTGCCTTCGCCACTGCTGCTCAATTCGGGCCCGTCATTGAGGCTGCCGGCTTCACGGCCATACCGGCTGGCATGGATGTGCTCTACAACGACTACGTGCAGCAACTCCCGCCTGGACCGATCGGCCCTGGCCGCTTCGCTGAGATCTTTGTTGACGCATTAGCGGGACCAATGCTCGACGATCTGCTCAGGATCATCCCATCCTGGCGGCCCGATCTCATTGTGCATGAGGTAGTAGAGTTCGGTGGTCAGACCGCGGGAGAAATCCTCAGGTTACCGCATGTAGTCCACAATCTTATTCTGTTTGGTTACAGCCCCGACCTCCTGGATTTCCTGGTCCGTAGTGAATATGCTGCGTTTCGTCGGGCCCATGGACTTCCGCCCGATCCGCGCTACGACGAGTATTTCCGCTATATGTACCTGCAGCACGTCCCCGAGAGCATAGCACCACTGCATCCGAGCATAGCTGCCAGGAGCCGGCTTATTCGTCCCGAGTTCCCAGAAGTTCAAGCGGACAAGCTCCCGGCCTGGCTGAGCAGTTTGCCCGCGCTGCCAACGGTATATGTCACATTGGGTACAGTGTACAATCAAACTCGGGGGCTGTTGGAGACCATTCTCGATGGGTTCACTGACGGGCAGTTCAATGTCATCGTCACTGTGGGGTCTGACCGCGACCCCGCGGAACTGGGCCCGCAACCCTCGTTTGTACACGTGGAGCGGTATTTGCCACAGGCAGCGATATTGCCACATTGCGATGCCATTGTGTGTCATGGCGGCTCAGGAACGCTCATCGGAGCCCTGGCGCACGCGCTGCCGCTGCTGATCATTCCGTTGGACGGCGATCACTTTATGAGCGCCGACCGCTTAGCGTCGCTGGGAGTAGCCAGGGTACTGCAAGTGCCGGAGGTTAACCGGCAGTCAGTGGGTGAAGAAATGCAGGCAGTGCTTGCGGATCCTACATATAGGCAACGAGCATCCGACATTCGAGCAGACATAGCGGCTATGCCAGCGCCGGCAGAGGTTGCACGTATATTGGTCGAACGTATCCCGGAATGGGCTAACTGAGGGCAGATACCGCATCGTTCATCCCGAGTCTCTGCTATTTCTTGTTCGTTGGCGGGTAACTACAGCTTACATATATCGCTCTGGCCGGCGCACCGCCCCGGGCGGGCGGAGAATCCCGGTGGCCGCTAGACTGGCTTTTCGTCATGAGGCCGGATAGTATCCTCTCAGGGAAAAGGGAGGCGAGTATGGCAACATTTGTGCTGGTGCATGGGGCCTGGCATGGCGGCTGGTGCTGGCAGAAGGTCATCCCCTTCTTAGAAGCGGCCGGGCATGCCGTTTATGCCCCCAGCCTCACCGGCATGGGGGAGCGGGCATCCGAGCTGTCCCCCGACGTCGGACTGGACACCCATATCCAGGACATCGCCGGCTTGCTGGAGGACAAGGATCTGCGGGGGGTCATCCTGGTAGGTCACAGTTATGGCGGGATGGTTATCACCGGCGTGGTTGATCAAGTGCCGGAGCGCATTGCGCGCCTGGTCTATCTGGATACCTTCGTCCCTCGGGATGGCGAATCGATGGTCGATGTCTCGCCACTGGTGATCCGTCTGCTGCTCCGCAAACAAGCCCACGGTGATGGCTGGAGAGTCGAGTCTCAAGGCACCTACGGGGTGACGGCAGAGCCGGATCGCAGCTGGCTGCTCTCGCAGGTGACGCCCCAACCCCGCAAGACGTTGGAGCAACCGCTGCATCTAAAGAATCCCGCCATCGTGCCGGCGACACCCCGCACGCATATTGAATGCACCAGCGGTGGTTTCTTCTTCGCATTCATACGCCGGCTACTGGCGCGGAGAGCGCTCCCTCCCCGTGAGGCCGGGTGGCGGCTGCGGCAGTTGCCGACGGGGCATGATGCGATGATCACCATGCCGCGAGAACTGGCAGATTTACTTCTGGAAGGAGGAGAGTCATGACGATAGCCACCGCAGCGCCGCCGGAGGGCGCGGCGCGGCGCACCTGGCTGGAGCGGGATAGCCTGCCGAT
>CBJNAR010000003.1:0-18536 GCA_966434075.1 uncultured bacterium | reverse complement strand
ATTTCAAAGCCCTCCAATATGACACCCACAACCTGATCGCGGTGCGGGTCGGGACATATTTGGCCGCCCTGACGGGCAGCGATGCGCGCCTGCAGCAAGCGGCGGCATTATTCAAAAACTGGGGTGGCGACATCCGGACAGAGAGTCCTGTCGCGGCGCTGTATGAGGTCACTTTCAGCCATATGTTCACGAACACCTTTGTCGATGAACTGGGACCGTCGCTTGCCGCATCGTACCGCCTGCACATCAGCACGGCACCGGCGACGCTCCTCTACGAGATGCTGGCGGACCCGAACAACGTCTGGTGGGACGACGTAACGACTCCACAGCGCGAAACACGCGACGACATCCTGCGACGCAGCCTGCACGAGGCGGGCGACGAGGTGCGCGCGCGGCAAGGCACCGACATGGGGAAATGGTCCTGGGGTGCGCTCCATACCATGACCTTTGCCCATCCCCTGGGCGCCATCCAGCCGCTGGATCGGTTGCTAAACTTCGGGCCCTTCGCGACGCCGGGCGATGAATTCACCGTGGCGACCGGGTGGTTTCCGGGGAACAATCCCTACGTGCAAGGCAGCAACGCCTCGGTGCGCCTGATCACCCCGACGGGCAACTGGGACCAGACGCGTCTGATTTTCAGCCCTGGGGAATCGGGGCAGTTGGGCTCCCCGCATTGGGGCGATCTCACCGCCGACTATCTCCAGGGCCGGTACCGCCCCTTGCCCTGGCTGCCCGATCAAATTCGGCACAATGCTGAGGGGACGCTGATCCTGGAGCCATAAGGACGATGACGCATGTGGATACGCGCATCCGCAGGCGCCGACAGGCTGCTTGACCGAAGCAAGGCGGTATTGGTGTTCTTACCGATGGCACGTGGCAGCCGTTACCCACTGATCCGCGCGGTGATGGAGTTGTTCCCATGAAGTCCTTGCGTCTACCGGCGCTCGTGCTCATCGCCATTGGTGTGGCCGTAGTGCTCAGCACGGGCAGTGAGCTTACCCATTCGACCCGACCGGCCACTGCGCCTTCGGCAAGCCCGGCTATGGCGACTACTGCCACGACTGTACCTGCAACAAATATACCGGTGTCCCCCACCCGTGCCGCCTGGCGGGCACTCACAGCGACGCTATCTACGAACGCTCCCGCTGCCGCCGCCCGATCCCCCAAGCCTAGCCGCGCCGATATGCCCGCCCCCACTGCAACGGCCACGCTCGAGCCCATGACCGGCACCGGCGTGCCCATCGTCAAGCGCGCTGTCGGGGCCATCAGCAGCAATAAGAGCTATCACTTTCTTGCCTGGGGCGCGGACAATGATCCGCTGGCTATCGAAGGGGATGTCACAAACTCGCAACCTCCGCGCGAGGTGTATACCTATACCGAACACAAGGACGGCATGCGCACCCAGCGTACGCTCATGATCATCGGTGACTCGGCCTGGGACTACAAAAATGGGCAATGGGTGACCCACCCCATGAGTTTCCTCGATCCTGTGGTGCGCAGCTCAACCTATAATTTCGTCCTGGATCATATCACCATCGCCGATAATATGGGAAATACAGACTTAAATGGCCGCCCGGTCTACCATCTGGCTCTTTCTCAAACCGATAATAGCTTCTATTCATATGACGCCTGGATTGACAGAGCGACGTACTACCTTTACTTGGTGCGAGCGCGTTCCGACGATGGCAACAACCGAACAGTGTACATGGTTGAATTTTCCCGGTTCAACGACCCGGCGATCAAGATCGAGCCGCCCACCCGCTAGCGGGGGCAACGGGCGTCCCGCTTTACGCTGCCGTTGCAGGCAAGCTACCGGTGCAGGTGGACGCCCTACCGCGCCCTGCCTGCGCTTGAACTTAAAGTCAATTGTGCTTTCCTACGGAACCGTCGCAAATACAACTTTCAGTGGATTTTCCTTCGCAAAGCCAATAGGAGGGACTTTCCGGCGGGGCACACTGCTGCTATAATGGGGGCGGGCGTATCTTATCGGTCTGCTTGGGGTGAGGGTGCCGTCGATGACCACACCACCGGCCGGGACCGTGACCTTCCTGTCCACCGACATCGAGGGCAGCACAACGCGTTGGGAACATGCTCCCGAGGCCATGCAGGTGGCCCTGGCGCGCCACGATGCTCTCCTGCGTGCTGCTATCGCCGCTCACGAGGGCGTGGTGGTGCAGACCGGCGGGGATAGCTTTGTCGCCGCTTTCGCGACTGCCCCCGCCGCGCTCCTGGCAGCGCTACAGGCTCAACGCGCGCTGCAAACCGAACCCTGGCCTCCGCCGCTAGCCGGTCTCCCGGTCCGGATGGCCTTGCATACCGGCACGACCGGCGAGCAAGTCAGCGACTACCATACTGAGTACATCCTGAACCGATTAGCCCGGCTCTTGGCCGCCGGCCACGGCGGCCAGATTCTGCTCTCCCGCCTCACCTGGGAACTGGTCCGGACCGACCCCCCCGCGGGCATCACGGCGCGGTCTCTGGGCGCACCCCGCCTGAAGGATCTTGTCGAGCCCCTGCCTATCTTCCAACTGGTCGCGCCAGATCTCCCTACCGACTTTCCCCCCTTGCGCACGCTCGACCGGTATCCGCATAATCTGCCGGCACAACTCACCGCTCTTATTGGCCGCACGCAGGAGATCCAGGCCGCGACCGCCCTGCTCCGGCGGCCCGGCGTACGGCTGGTGACCTTTGTCGGCGCCGGGGGCACCGGCAAAACGCGCCTGGCGTTACAGGTTGCGGCGGAAGTCAGCGACGACTTTGGCGATGGCGTGTTCTTCGTCAATCTGGCGCCCATCACGAATCCGGAGTTGATCGCGACGACAATCGCCGACGTACTTGGCGTACGGGAAGCCGCCGGGCAGATCCTGCGGGAGACGCTGCAGCAGTACCTGCGGTCCCGCCGGGTGCTGCTGGTACTGGATAACTTCGAGCAGATCCTGGATGGCGCGCCGCTGATCGCCGATCTGTTGCAAGGAGCCCCCACCCTCAAGGTGCTGGTGACCAGCCGGGCGGTGCTCCATGTGTCGGGCGAACACGAATTCGCCGTGCCACCCCTGACCCTCCCCGACCGGCGCCACCCCCCGCCCATGGACGTGCTCACCCAGTACGACGCCGTCCGCTTATTCATTGCGCGCGCCCAGGCGGTGAAAGCCGACTTCCAGGTGACCAACGACAACGCCCCGGCGGTGGCCGAAATCTGCCACCGGCTGGACGGCCTCCCCCTGGCCATCGAACTGGCCGCCGCCCGCATCCGCATCCTCTCTCCGCAGGCCATGCTGCCGCGCGTGGCCAGCCGGCTGACCCTCTTGACCGGCGGCGCCCGGGAGCTGCCCGCCCGCCAGCAGACGCTGCGCAATACGATTGACTGGAGCTATAGCCTGTTGACCGCCGAGGAGCAGGCGCTGTTCCGGCGGCTGGCGGTGTTCGTCGGCGGCCGGACTCTGGAAGCCATCGAGGCGGTATGCACAATCGCCGGCGATCGAGAACTGGATGCCCTGACCGGCGTCGCATCGCTGGTGGATAAAAGCCTTTTGCAACAGGAAGAAAGTGGGGCGGGCGAGGCGCGCTTCTGGATGCTGGAGACGATCTGGGAATATGCGCTGGAACAATTGGCGGCCAGCGGCGAGTTGATGACGCTGCAACAGCAGCACACGCAGTATTATGTAGAGTTAGCGGAGCAAGCAGTACGGCACCTGGAGGATGCCGATCAAGGTATCTGGGCGCAGCGGCTGGAAACGGAGTACGATAACCTGCGCGCGGTGCTAAGCTGGAGCAGCGCGAGCGGGGGTGATGTGACGGTCGGGATGCGGTTGGTGGGCCTGCTCTGGCACTTCTGGGAGATGCGCTCGCACTTTGCCGAGGGGCGGGCCTGGGCGGAACGCATGCTGGCGGTGACTGGCGACGGCCAGGCGGCGCTGCGGGCCGACGTACTGACCGCGGCGGGCACCATGGCCTGGAGCCAGGGCGACTTCGCACGGGCGGCGGCGTACCATGAGCAGGCCCTGCAACTCTACCGGGACCGCGACAACAAGCCCGGTATCGCCTTTGCGCTCAACAACCTGGCGATGCAGTTGCGCGAGCAAGGAGGCCAGGAGCGAGCCCTGGCCCTGTGCCAGGAAAGCCTGGTGTTGTACCGGGCATTGGGCGACCGGCGCGGGACAGCCATGCTGCTGCATAACCTGGGCGACCTGGTCCAGGAACAGGGGGACCACACGCGCGCGGAGCAACTCTTTCAGGAAAGCGTCGCACTGGAGCAGGCGCTCGGCGACAACTGGCTGGTGGCCCGCACAACCACGAACCTCGGCTATCTGGCGCTCGCGCAAGGTCGCCCCGCCACAGCAGCGACCGCTTTTACCGAGGCCTTAGCGACATCGCAGCAACTTGAAGACAAGCTTGGGCTAGCACAGGTCTTGATGGGATTCGGCCAGTTGGCGAGCAGGCAGGGCCAGCCAGAGCGATCAGTTCGGCTGTTTGCGGCGGCCGACGCCCTCCTGCATGCCGCTGGCGCACGCCTTGTTGGGGGAGGCACAGCTGAAATTAACCACGATATTGATGCAGCCCGTATTCAGTTGGACAAGGCGGCCTGGGAAGCAGCGTGGGCCGCGGGCCAGACGATGCCGTTGGAGGACGTTATCGCCTACGCGTTACAAGTCCCCACCGCCGCCGAACCGGCCCATGAGCCGGTGCAATCAAGCCTATCCAGCCCCGCCCCCACAGCGAGCACCACCCGGCGCGACCCGGACGCCCTGACGGCGCGGGAGGTGGAGGTGCTACGGCTGGTGGCGGCGGGGCTGACGGATGCCGAGATCGCCACGCGCCTGGTGCTCAGCCCGCGCACGGTGCAGGTGCATCTGCGCTCCATTTACAGCAAACTCGGCCTCACCACCCGCAGCGCCGCCACCCGCTACGCCATCGGACATCACCTAGCCTGAGGTCACTTTCGCCGGTAGGTTCGATACTGTCGCTCTTGCACGGGACCACTCACGAGAGGATCACTGTATCTATCGTGTTTCACCTCGGCATTGGCATGTCCACGCCTTGCGTCTGTCCCCATTCACCTGCTCACCCCGCGTAAGCAGCTTTACTTATGCGGTTCAGCGAGCCTTTTCCAACCGGGCCGAAAAGTTAAGCAGGACTGCGCATGGCGGCAGGTAGGAACGGTGCTATAGTGCGATCAGACGCATCGCTAGCCCAGGAGCAGGTTGGCCCTGGTCACCGTGCGCGAAAGCGAGGTCCGTCGATGAAGACAGTGTACTGGTTCCCGCTATTGGTTCTGCTGTGCCTATTGGGCTTGACTACGGCCTGCGGCGAGAACGCGACGCCCACGCCCGCCGCTTCGCCCACCCCGGCCATGCGCCCAGACCGCACCGCTACGCGAGTAACGAGCCCATCCGCGCCGCCCACCCGCACGCTCCCCCCTAGCCCAACGGCGCCGGCCCAACCGATGGCGCCGCCGACCCTCGTGCCCCGCACGCAAGAGAGCACGCCCACCCCCACTCCAGGTCCCACCGGCAGCGGGGCACCCTTTATTCGGAAAGCAGATGAGGCAATGCAGGATCTCACCCGATTTCGCTTTCGCACCGTCCTGACCGGCTCAACCGCCATCACTGTTACCGAAGGTGCGGAGTTTGGGACCAGCATGTTAATTATGACCGAAACGGTGCGCACGGGTAAGCATCAAACCCAGCACCAAGAGGTCGAGATCGGGGGGTCGAGCTGGGAAAACTTCGGCGGGGGATGGATCGAGCAGCCCTACGTCTCCGCTGAGGAACGCTTATTTACCTTGACTTTGGCCGATATCGTTCGTTTCAGTCTTGATTCGATCGAAGTGGCCGACGATCTGGGCGATACAACTCTCGACGGAGTGGGTGCTCGTCATCTACGCATAACAACGAACGCCGATTCGATCGGCAGGGTGGCAACTGGAGAGGTGTGGATTGACCGCGCCACCAGTTATGTGGCCCAAATCCAGCTTGAGCCGGTGGTCGCACAGGAAGCCGGCCTGCAGGGCATAGCCATCAAAATGTGGCAGTTCAATGATCCTCCAAGCACCATCGAAGGACCCCTCATTGATGCCCGAGCGATTACGCCGATCGCGCTGCCCCCCCGCGGGCAACGAAGCGACCTGAATCTGAACGGCATCAGTATGGTATCGCCGGGCGAAGGCTGGGCCGTGGGCCGACAGGGGCCGCAGCCGGTGCTCCTCCATTACACGCGAGGGCGCTGGATTCTGACACCGGCCCCCACTTATCTGTGGCTAGCCGGCGTGTGTATGACCGCGGCAACCGATGGCTGGGCCGTGGGCGAGGATATGCGGATTTTACACTACCAGCGCGGTCAGTGGACTCGGGTCGATAGTCCGGCCGCGAAAACCCATCCCGAGAGCGCCTTGATCTCCGTGACCATGACGTCGCCCCACGACGGTTGGGCCGTCGGGATGGACGGTCTCATCCTGCACTACGCCCGGGGCGCATGGACCGAGGTGCCGAGTCCCACCAAGGCCGCGCTCTACGGCGTCAGCATGGTTTCGCCGGACGAGGGTTGGGCTGTTGGACAAGAATCTTCAATGGATGTCAGCGGTGTTGTGCTGCACTATCATGCGGGGAAATGGACGCAGGAGCCTAAAATCTCTAGGGACTCCCTGCGCGGTATCAGCATGATCTCGTCAGATGAGGGTTGGGCGGTCGGCAATCAGGGCACCATACTGCATTACATACATGGCCAATGGCTGCACCAGGATAACGTGGCGGGCGGGGACCTGTGGGGGCTCAGCATGGTTTCACGGGATGAGGGGTGGGTCGATGGCCCCAGGGCCATCCTGCACTATCAGCGGGGCCAGTGGGCCGCTGTAGCCGCCCCCGCGCATGGAGAGTTGACCGCTATCTCGATGGTCTCCGCGACCGAAGGGTGGGCCGTGGGTGAGCAAGGCACGATCTTGCATTACCACAACGGCGTCTGGAGCAGCTACTAGACTGGCCGCGCCGACGGTTCCGACGGACGACCCCGCGTTCGCCGGCGAAAACTAAGCAGAACTGCGCATCACAGGCCTGTAGCACCGTGCTACAGTGGGGACAAGAGGTCGATCCATGCCCGGCAGGAGGACGAGAGCAACCACATCAACAGGAGGTGTACCATGCTTGCCACCGAGATTGAGATACGGAGCTTCGATCGCGACGCTTCGGATGTTGAAATGCGCGCCCTGAACACGTTCTGGAATCACATGCTGTCCGAACTGCTGCCCGATGATCCGCCCGCCCCGCTCGATCAGACTACCAGCGGGGTGCGCGATATACCCAGCTTCTTTGGCCGCCGCACGTGGGCCGCCTGGCACGGCGATACGATGGTGGGCCGCGGAGCGGTTATGTTGCGCAAAGGTGTCGGCAACGAGCATACGGCTACCTGCCTCCTGGATGTGCTACCCGAATGGCGCCGCCAGGGTGTGGGGCACCGGTTGTTGGCCCTCCTGACGGAAGCGGCGGCGCAGGACGACCGCCGGTTGCTGATGACCGAGACGTTCAGTACGGCCCCCGTTGGTGCTGCCTTTATGACCCGGCTGGGTGCCCACCCCGGCCTTACGACCCATATTAACAAGTTGGTCCTAGCCGATCTCAATCCAGGCTTGCTCACCGGCTGGCAGGAGCGGGCCGATGAGCGAGCGGGAGACTTCACGCTGGACTTCTGGGCCGGACGCTGCCCCGAGGCGGATCTGGCTGGATTTGTGGACCTGTGGAACGCGTTGCTCGATCTGGCGCCGCACGACACCCTCGACCTGCACGAAACGCACTGGACCCCGGCCGGCTACCGCGAATTCGAGGACTACACGGCGCAGGGTGGGCACCAACAATGGGTTCTGGTCGCGCGGGAGCAGGCCACCGGTGCCCTCGCCGGCTTTACCGAGGTCACGTGGAATCCCGCGACCCCGACGCTATTGTTCCAGGGCGGGACCATGGTCTTGCCGCAGTATCAGAACCGCGGGCTGGGCCGCTGGCTCAAAGCCGCCATGCTCGCCAAGGTCCTACAGGACCGGCCCGCCGTGCGCTATGTGCGCACGGGCAACGCCGACTCCAACGCGCCGATGTTGCACATTAACACGGAACTTGGCTTCCGGCCCTATATTGCCACCACTGTCTGGCAGATCACGACCGAGCAGGTGCGTCGCTATCTGGCCGAGCGCACCTGAGCAAGGAGGTTGGGATTGTCATGCAGCGCGCGCTCTCACAAATCACTCTGTTCCAATCGCTGACCCACCGCTCGTTTGCGCTGCTGTGGAGCGGGCAGACCCTCTCGCGGGTCGGCGACCATCTCTACCTTGTGGCGCTGGCCTGGTGGGTGCTGCAGAAAACCGGCTCGGCAACCGCCATGGGTACCGTGCTCATTTGCTCCTTCACGCCCATGCTCGTCTTCTTGCTGTTGGGCGGCGTCGCCGTCGACCGCTTCCCGCGCGTCCGCCTGATGCTGGCCTCCGATGTCCTGCGGGGTGTAGTCGTCAGCCTGGTCGCCGTCCTGGCCGCACTGGATCTACTCCAGCTCTGGCACGTCTACCTCGCCAGCTTGTTGTTCGGCTTCGTCGACGCTTTCTTCCAACCTGTCTATACCGCTCTGGTGCCGCAGGTAACTCCCAGCGAGGCCCTGCTCAGCGCCAATTCGCTCACCGGGCTGAGCCAGCAACTCGGTCGCGTCGTCGGGCCGGCCATCGGGGCCGGGGTGGTGAGCCTGGGCGGCACGCCCGCCGCCTTCGCCGTCAACGGGCTGTCCTTCTTCATCTCCGCGGCCTGTCTCGTACCCCTGCTGGGCTTGGCACTGCCGGCCAGCCCCGAGGCCCCGGCGACAGGGATGCTGCACGGTATCCGCGAAGCGCTCCAGGTGATCCTGCGCTCGCCCTGGCTCTGGATTACCATCCTCGCCAGCGCGTTGACCAACGTGACGCTCTCGGGGCCGTATTCCGTGGCCCTCCCCTTCCTGGTCAAGGACAGCCTGCACGCGGATGTCGGCACGCTGGGCCTGCTGTACGCCATGTTCCCCATCGGCTATATGATCGCGGAGCTGTGGACGGGGAGCCTGACCCGCTTGCACCGGCGCGGCCTGCTCGGCTACAGCGGCTTGATGCTGGCGGGAGCCATGATCCTGGTGCTGGGCTTGCCGGTGCCGCTGGTCATCCTGGCCCTGGCCGCCTTGATCAACGGCGCGGGGCTGGAGATGCAAGGCTTGATCTGGACCAACACGCTGCAGGAAATGGTGCCCGGCGACAAGCTGGGGCGCGTAGCCAGCGTCGATCTACTCGGCTCGTTCGCCTTGCTGCCCATCGGCTATGGCCTGACCGGGTGGGCGACGGATCTGCTGGGGCCGTCGCTGGTCTTCATCCTCGGCGGCGGTTTCACGGTTTTGGCGGGCGCGCTGGCGCTGACCCACCCGGCGGTTCGCGGGCTGGATTGATGGACCCGAGCAGTTCACCTCCAACGAGAGGCGTGCCGCAGCTTCTTGGTTGTCGGACAGCGCGGCCAGAACGGAGATGAGCAATGCCAACCGAGATACCGGTGGAAGTCGTGCTCGCCCCCTACAATCCGGCGTGGCCGGACTTATATGAAGTCGAGCGGGCCGCCCTCCAGCACGCAACAGGCGATCTGTTTGTTGCCGTCGAACATATCGGCAGCACGGCGGTTCCGGGCCTGGCCGCGAAACCAATCATCGATATTGCCGCAACCGTCTCCAATCCGGATCAGGTCGCGGGCTATATCGAGCCTCTGCGCACGTTGGGCTATTTATACGTGCCCGAATACGAAGCGGTGGTGGCTGAGCGCCGCTATTTTCGCAAGGGACTGCCGGGCACCTGTACCTGCCACCTGCATATCTATCCGGTGGGCCACGCCCAGTGGGACCGGCACATCCGCTTTCGCGACTATTTGCGAACGCACCCCGAGACCGCGCAAGCCTATGCCGCGCTGAAGCAGCACTTGGTCGGCCGGCATCGCTGGGATCGACATGCGTATACCGAGGCCAAGACGGCATTTGTGCGTGCCGTGGAACGAGCCGCCGATTTCGCTGATGGGTAAGCGCCGGATACAGGGCCTGTTGTAAGGCTGTCGCTTGTTGATGTGTAGACATTCGTGCTACAGGTGCTCCATCCGCCGGCACTGTTTGCGCGATGTGAATTGCAGGAGGAACGGCCATGGACGATCGTCTCGCACCAGCACCGGATACAGCAGCAACCAGTAGTGTCTCTGATGTCCTACCTCCCGGCATGTACCCCGCGCCACGCCGATCCTGGAAACAAGCGTGGCTGCCGGCGGTTCCCCGCCCTGGCCTGCCGGCGCTTACCGGGGGGTTGCTCCTGTTAATGGTGATCGTGGGGCTACTGCTGGTCGCGGTGAATAGCGCGACCCAGTTGGGCGCCGAGCGCCAGCGTGCCGCCACTGCCGTAGCCACCGCTCAGGCCAATGCAGCGCGCGCCGAGGCGCTCCGGTTGGTGGCCGGCGCGAACAGCTTGCTGGATGCCCCGGGCAACTTCGAGTTGATCGCGTTGCTGGGCATGCGATCGCTGAACACCTATTACACCCCCGAGGGCGCGAATTTGCTGGACCAAGCCGAATTGTTGTTCCCCCGCCGCTGGTTTACCGGACATACGGACGCGGTCCTGGCAGTGGCCTTCGCGCCAGACGGCAAGACGGTGCTGACCGGCAGCCGCGATCACACGGTGCGCCTGTGGGATGTTACCAGCGGCGCCGAACTCCACCGATTCCCAACAGGGGGAGCAATCTCGGCGGTCGCATTCGCCCCGGACGGCAAAATTGTCCTGATCGTCAGTGAGGATCACACTGTCCAGGTCTGGGATGTAACCACCGGTGCGCTCCGCCAGCGCTTCACCTTGCCTGCAGCGTTAAGCGATAACTCATATGGCCGTCCAACCAACGCCGCCTTTTCCCCGGATGGCCGGTACATCGTAACCTGTACCAATGCCAATCTGGCCCAAGTGTGGGACATTGCAACAGGCGCAGAACTGCGCAGTTTCAGAGTGACCCCTAGCAGCAGGGCGTATGCCGCCCTCTCCCCGGGTGGCAGATACGTGCTCATGGTGAGCAAGAACATTGGGTCTTCCGGCAACACCGCCTACTTATGGGACTCGTCTACCGGGACGGAGTTGTACTATTTTACCGTCTCCGGTGAGGCTGGCGGTGTCAACGTGTCGCCCGACGGCAAATTGATGCTCATGGGCGGCGAGAAGACCGCGCAGTTGTGGGACATCGCTAGCGGCAAGACCGTCCGCCAGTTTGGCGGTTCTCAGTATGGTGTTTCCCCAGAGGGATTTTCCGCGGATGGCCAATGGGTGATCACGAGCAGCGAAGGCCGCATCTATCTTTGGCGGGTGGACACCGGCGAGGAGCTAACTCACTTCGACGCTCTGGGTATCACCAGCGTGGCGGTTGCCCCAGACGGCAGCTCCCTGCTGATCGGTACGGAGGATCACACGGCCTGGCTGTGGTATCCCACGCCCCGTCCACTCTTCGGTGAATTCAGTGCTCAGTTCTCCCCCGACAGTAAGACCTTGCTCACGGACGCGTGGGGAGGGAAGAATGCGCAATTGTGGGACATCGGCAGCGGCACGCTCATCCGACAGTTTGCCGGGCACACAGACTTTCTCACCAAGGTCTCCTTCTCTCCGGACGGCCAATGGGTGCTGACCGGGAGTGATGATAACACGGCACGGTTGTGGGACGCCGCTACCGGCAAGGAACTGCGCCGGTTCACCGGTTTCAGCGGCGCTGTAACCAAGGTTGCCTTCCTACCTGACGGCAAAACGATAGTCACCGAATGCGGGGACGGCATCGCCCGGTTCTGGGATGCCACCACGGGGCGGGAACTCCGCCGCTTCATCGGGCACACCAGCTCCTTGACGGACCTGGCTATTTCCCCTGACGGCAAGCTGCTGCTGACAGCCAGTGATGACGACACCACCCGCTTATGGGATGTCGCCACCGGTCAGGAACTCCGGCGCTTTACTGGATACACCGGCCGGGTGAACAGCGTCGCTTTCGCGCCGGACGGGAAAACCGCCCTGACCGGTGGCGATGACATAACCGACCCAACAGTACGGCTCTGGGATGTGGCCACGGGCCGGGAACTGCGCCGCTTCATTGGGCATACACGCTCGGTAGGCCGGGTCGCCTACTCTCCGGATGGCAAGTATATCGCCAGTGCCAGCGAGGATAAAACCGCCCGCTTATGGGATCCCCGGACGGGAGCGCAACTGCGCCTCCTCACCGATGAACCGGGCTATCTCCCGGCGCGTGTACCGCTAACTCACGGCCTCGACCTGAGCGCCGCTGGATTTTTCCTCGCCTATGGCGATTGGAGCGACATTCTGGCCTTTTCGCCGGATGGCCGGTACTTAGCCACCGGCAGTCGCAACCTCGGCGCCCAGATCTGGTACATGGATTATCACGACGTTATTCGCGACCTCTGTACGAAACTGCGCGGCGATTTCACGGCGGAGGAGCGGGTGCAGTACCAAATCGCTGACTCGGCGCCTACCTGCCCGAACCGCTGATCCCAGGGCGGCGGTCAGATCGGGCATGAGGCTCGCGCTGCCCGCTGGCCCCGTATTGTCGCGCATTCGGCGGTACCCGCAAGCGACGGGGAGCCGGCAAGAGTGGGGTTAGAACTTTCCTGGCACCGGCAAGGCGATAGACTCTACATCCCACTTCTACTACGCACAAGTACCTAGATCCGCGCCTTCTCCCACCCGGCCAACCCAGCGCCAAAGTTAAGCAGTCCTGCCCATGGCAAGACCGGCGATCCGTCCTATAGTGATCTTAGTCGATCAGCCACGCATAAGAGAGCGCAAGATGACCCGCAACTGAGCCGCCAATGGAGAGGATACGCGGCAAGGGAGGTGCCCACCGGATTCTCTATAGGCCGCGGCGCGGGTCACACGCCCTCAGAGTGCGCTTGATCCCCGATTGCACAAGCAACTCGAACCCCGATTGGTAGCAGGAGGCATCGTATGCATCACTCTATATGGCGCCGGCTGATGGTAGTCCTGCTCGGTCTGTCCATCTTATCACCCATGCCGGCCGCTGCACAGGACAACAGCCACACCTTCCCCGAAACCGGCAAGACAGTCAGCGGGCGTTTCTGGACCTACTGGCAAGCGCATGGCGGGCTAGCCCAGCAGGGCTATCCGATTTCCGCTGAAATGCCGGAGCAGAGCGACCTGAACGGGCAAACCTACACGGTGCAGTACTTCGAGCGCGCCGTCTTCGAGTATCACCCGGAAAACCAGACGCCGTACGACGTGCTGCTCAGCCAACTCGGCACGTACCGCTACAAGACCAAGTACGGCGCCGCGGGCGCCCCCGGCCAGCGGGCTAGCACCGACAATCCGCGCGTGTTCGCCGAGACTGGCCATAGTGTGGGCGGGAAGTTTCGCACCTACTGGGAAACCCATGGCGGGTTGGCGCAGCAGGGCTACCCGATCTCCGATGAGTTCCAGGAAGTGAGCGACCTCAACGGTCAGGCCTATACGGTGCAGTATTTTGAGCGGGCGGTCTTCGAATTACACCCCGAAAATGCGCCGCCCTACGATGTGCTGCTCAGCCAACTTGGCACCTTCCAATACAAACAGAAATATCTGCAGCCCGCGGCGAGCCCCACCCCGGCCGCCAGTCCCACACCGGTCGCGCCCAACCCCTGCGGCAGCGATGTGCCTGCTGGGCAGGATGCGACGATCGCCCCCGGCTGCGGTCCGATTGGCACCGCGTTCCACATCCACCTGCGCGGGTTCAGCGCGGGCGAATCCATCGACTTCTCGCTGGTCGGACCCGGCCACCAGAAGTTGCTTATCTTCCCGCCGGAGGCCGGGACGGCCGGGGCCACGGGCGAAGCGGATGTGGTGTTCGACAGCACCCAACTCAACGATGCCGCGCCGCCCCACGAGGGCGTCTGGACCATCACCTATCACGGAGCGACCTCTAATCACCCGGCCACGGCTTCCTTCAAGATCACTCCAGCCGCGGGCTCGCCGCCTGGTGGGAGTGCCGACTGCTCAGGGATCCCGGCCAGTCAGAATCAGGAGGTCACTCCGGCATGCGGCGCGGCGGGCACGCGCTTTGAGTTCAGTGGGTCGGGCTTTAAGCCCGGCGAACTCGTCGGGATCTATGCTACGATGCCGTCCGGAGCCGTGTTTGGCGCCCCGTTCCAGCGCCGCGCCGATGCCGCGGGCCGGGTGACCGGGCTAACCTTAACCACCAGTGCCGCGACCCCGCCCGGCATCTGGGCCAACACGATGGAAGGCACCGAGACCCATGCAAAGTCGATCGGCTACTTTAAGGTCTTGCCGCCGGTGCCCTAAAGTCCACCAGGCGGGCGTTACGCCCCACGCGCGATCGCTGCGCGCTGATTAATAGCCTGAAGTCGCCCTTGTAGCCACGCACACTCATCTTCCGCATTGGCAGTGGGGAGTATCGCTGGTATGGCGATACTCCCCGGACATCGGCCCGGATGCACGAAATCGTTAGCGCTACTTGTGGAGGCAACAAATGACTATTTCCATCCCCACCGGGATCACGGCCGCTCTGGGCCGATTCCTATTGCGGCTGGCGCTGCTGGTAATCGGCTTCGCTGCCCTGGGCTACCTCGGTATTGCGGCCTACGCCGCGGATCGCTTCTCGCATCCCGATCGGCTCCCCGTGGGCCGGTGCATGGACTACCATGTGGTCTGCGAGGACGTGCAGTTTACGAGCACGGGAGATAACGTGCCCCTCCGCGGCTGGTTCATCCATACCGCGGGCATCCGCACGATCCTGATGCTCCATGGGCGCAACGGCCGGCGCGACGATCCGGCGATTGGTATGATGGACATCGCCCAGGCGTTCGTGCACCACGGCTACAACGTCCTGCTCTTTGATTTTCGAGCCCATGGCATGTCGGGCGGGGATCGCTACTCCCTGGGCGATTGGGAACGGCGGGATATTGCCGGCGCTCTGCTCTTTTTACACAGCCGCGGCGTCACGGCCGTCGGCGCGATTGGTTTCTCCATGGGCGCCGGCACCCTCCTGCGGGCGACCCCGGATCACCCGGAACTCCGCGCCGTCGTGCTGGATTCTCCCTTTGCCGATCTGACGCCGCTGATTGAGTTGCATCTGACCGAGGTCAGCGGGTTGCCCCGCTTCTTTGCGCCCGGTATTATCGGCATGGCCCAGGTGCTGTTCGGCATGGATCTGGTGGACAACCGCCCCGCAGAGGAGATGGCGCGGCTGGGCGATCGCCCGGTCTTGCTCATTCACAGTACGACCGACGAGTACATTCCCATCAGCCAGGCCTACACGCTGCAGCGGGCCGGCGCCAGGAATCCCCACTTGCAAGCCTGGTTTCCTGTCGGCCCCGCCCATGCTCGGGCGTTCAAGGAGAATCGCACGGAATACTTACGGCGCGTATTGGGGTTCTTTGACGAGAACTTGCCGTAACAGCGCTTTGTCTACTGATGAGGTAGGGAGGAAAGCGATGGGTGCATCACATAAACTCCGTGCGATCAACCGGATACTCATAGTGCTGCTGAACCTCGGCTTGGCCGCCTGCAGCGCGGCGGCTCCGTCCCCCATCTCCGAAGCGCCGCCGGGCCGCGCCACCCCGACTGTCGCGCCCCAGGGACTTCCCACCGTGGCGCGCGCACTCGCGACCTCAGCGATAATGCTATCCGGCACCCCGGCCCCGATGCCGCCAACCACCGTTCCTGTCGCCACCGCTGATTCGGTTCCTACTCCCCTACCAACACACGCCACAGCGGACGCGACCGCTACTCCGGGCCCTGCCAGTGTGCCCACCGGCGCCGGCAATGCCCTCCGGCAAGCGGCCGCCAATATGCGCGCGCTGAAGAGCTTCCACATGGACACCACCGTCACGGCCGCTGGGCAGATCGCGACCCAGACATTCGATATTGACGTGGAAAAACAGAAGTTGCGGCTCGAAGCCCGCGGCCCTGGCGAGCAGGTGAATATCATCGTCATTGGCAACGACTCCTGGACTAGCACCGACGGCGGCAAGACGTACCGGGCCGATCCGGCCAGTGAGAGCAAGGCGGAGGGATTCGGACCTTTGATTGACGAATGGCGGATCGGCGATATGCTGGGCGTGGCCACAGCGCCCAGCGCGATTAAAGCGGGCATGCCACCCATGGAGGCTATCGATGGTGTCGAGACGAACCACTATGTCATCGACAACAAAGATTTCGCTGGGGTTGGCCTGGGTACAGCGGGTACCATGGAATTCTGGATCACGCCCCGATCGAATCCGACGGTACGCCAGGAACGGATGACCATTCTGGTCGGCGGTGCCGCGACAATCAGCACCACGCGCTGGAGCAAGTTCAACGAAGACTTCGCCATCACCGCTCCTCAGTGATCGCGTGCCTACAGCGTATCTAGCGTCCATGTAACGCGAGGAACCGGCGGGGGGTGGCAGCGCGCGCCGGCCTTGCCGCAGATCGGGGTGACCCACCCAGGTCGCGATGCGCACGCCTGTAGAGCGCGCCTTTCTCGCCCCGCGCAGGCAGGGCGTGATCTGCCTGGCGCTGCCGGAGATCACCCGCGTGATAAGCGGCTACCGGCTCGCCTAGCGGCTCGACGCGGCCGGCGATTACCCGCGCCACGTCGTGGTCTGCCTCCGCCGGCTGATCGATCTTAGTCTGCCCCCGCGCCAGGCGCGCGCCTGATCGCCGCGGCACCGGGGGCCAGGCAGGGGATCGCCCGCGCGCCGGATCGGCACCGGCGCGCAGACCGCGCCCGCTTCCTGTACCACCTGGCCGTCATTCACGAGGCGCGCGACGACCGGGCTGGGTATACCAGACTGATGCACCTACGGCAGATCCCTGTGCCGGGCGCGCCGGATTCCATCCGGCAGCAAGCCTGGCGCGTCTTGGGCGACCTCTCTGAGTTTTGCGCCGACCCCATCGACGCTCTGTTGACAGCCTTCCGCCCACGGATGCCCTGCCGCAGCCGGTTCTGGAATGCGCCGGAGGCGGGCTTGGCGCCTTTGATCTGAGCGCAGGGCCGGAGGTGATCACGCGGACTTGGGTGTGGGTGCGGGACTGAGCCTGCGGGCCGCCGCCCTTCCCGGCTACCACCCTCCCGCCCGCTCCCGATCCGCCGGGGAATGGGGCGATACGCTGGACCTGTCGCGGCCGGTCCACCGGGGCGCCGCGCGGCGCCCCGGTGGAGAGGGGGGCACGGCCAAAGTGGGAAGGCGGAACGCGGAACGCGGAACAGGAATTCCGCCTTGCGACCTTCGATTTCCCACTTCGGCAGTCCTGCCTCCCGGCCCCCTGTGAAGGGAGCATGCCCGATGCCCCCGCCCGCCCATTCCGACTTCCGCGCTCCGCGCTCCGACTGCGGCCTGCCCAACCCGGCGGAACTCGCGCGCCGACGCGCCAACCTGATCGAGATCCTGGAGGAACCCAATCTCCAATCCCTAGAAGCCGACTGGCTCGCCAAGATGCTCAACGGGGTCCTCATCCACCTGAGCATCGGGCGGATCGGCTGCAGAGCCGCCCTGACCGACCTGGACCTTGGCATTGCCCATGGCAAACAGCAGAGTGTGATGTGTCCCGGTGGGACACTGGGGGGTATGAAAGGTAGCTTGTCACGCTGAGCGCAGCGAAGAGTCTCGTCTTTTACCCAACGCGACGAGATTCTTCGCTCCGCTCAGAATGACAAGCCCCCAGGGCTACCCTTCCTCCCGACTTTCAGGGAAGCCGCGAACGCGGGCAGGCGTCATAGACCCCACGCGTAAGGCGGGGACGTGGAATAGTCCCGATCTATGACCAGCCTCAGTCCCTCCGGGACTACGTGCAGAGTGTCATAACACCGGCGGCTTCATCGCCAGCCTGCCGCCCATCCTGCTCTCGCTGGTGTTCTACCGCTACATCGTATCGGGGCTGTCGGCGGGCGGGCTCAAGGGCTGAGCAGTCTGTCATCCTAGATCCGTCATTCTGAGCGCAGCGAAGAATCTCGTCTCGTTCGGAGATAAGACGAGACTCTTCGCTGCGCTCAGCGTGACAAAATCGCTGTGCCATACTACTGAGCGGCCCGGCGCAGTCTGGATCGATTAGCCTATTTCGCGCTACACGACCACTGGCGAGTCGCCGCGTCAAATTGCAGACGCCGCCCGGTTTCCACTACAATCAGTTCGAGGCAGGTACGGTTGTGTGCGCTCACGATTTGCAGGGCACCTTCACGACTTTCCGTAAAGTACTCGGCATTGAGATCTCGATTGTCCGGCACCACAACCCGGATTACTCCCTGCGGTGGCCCAGCATCGGGGGTAGCCGAGCTACCCACAAATGCACCGGCAATCACCTCAACTTGCCGCCCATCAACCACGCCATCCCAACTGTTCTGCCACTTATACCCATAATCTCCTCCGACGGGTTGGTATCCCACTGGATTGACGAATCCGCTGGAGGACGGGTCAACCGTTGGCGTGGGCGGCCAAGTTGGTGCCACATAGGAAGGCTTCGGTGCCGGGGTCGTATTCGCTATCTGCCGCGC
>CBJNAR010000002.1:0-20425 GCA_966434075.1 uncultured bacterium | reverse complement strand
CAGGGCACGGAGGGGCGCTTCTGGATGCTGGAGACGATCCACGAGTATGCCGGCGAGAAGCTGCGGGAGAGTGGGGAAGAAGCGGCGCTCCGCCGCCGGCATGCGCGCTATTTCATGGCCTTCGCGGAGCAAGCCGCGCCGCACCTGAAACAAGAAGACCAGGTCCGCTGGCTGGAACAGGTGGAAGCAGAGAACGACAATCTGCGCGGGGCCTTTCGCTGGGCGCGCGAGTGTGGCGAAGCGGGTGATAGCGAGGCCGCCGAGACAGGGTTGCGCCTTGCCATTGCGCTGGAGCGGTTCTGGCAGGTGCGCGTCTACTTGCGCGAGGGGTTGGAGCAGACGCTTAGCATCCTGGCCCTGGGCCGGCCCGGCGGGGCCGTCCGCGCCACCGCGCTGCGCGTGGCCGCGTCGCTGGCCGATGTGCGCGACGAGTATCCCACGGCGCATTCCCTGCTGGAGGAGAGTTTGCAGATCTGGCGCGCCCTGGGCGATACGCGGAACCTCATTGATACCCTCCATAGCCTGGGCATCGCGCTCTACAATCATGGGGACTATATGCAGGCGCGTGCGATTTACGAAGAAAGTCTCAGCCTGGATCAGGCCGCAGGGGATAGAAAGACAGCGCTACACCACCTCGGGCTGATCGTTTATGAACTGGGTGATTTTGCCCACGCGGGGGCGCTCTGGGAGGAAGCGCTGGCCCTGGAGCGCGCCCTGGGCGATACGCGGCGTGTGGCGCTCATGCTGGCCGACCTGGGCCTGGTGGCATACGAGCAGGGCGATTACGCCCTGGCGCTGGCGCGGCACCGGGAAAGCCTGACGATCCGGCGGGTGCTGGGCGCGAAGCTGGGTATGGCGTATAGCATGGAAGGGTTGGCTATGCTTTACCGCGCCATGAATAGCCCGGCGAAGGCGGCGCGGCTCTGGGGCGCGAGCCAGGCCCTGCGGGACGCGATAGGAACACCCGTCCCGCCCATCGAACGTACCCGCTACACCCGTGATCAGGCCATGGTCCGCACCCAACTCGGCGCCGAGGCGTTTGACCGGGCGTGCGCCGAGGGTCGCGCCATGACAAGCGACCAGGCCGTTGCCTACGCGCTGGCCGAGCCGGCCGGACCAATACCTGGCCGGGATGCGGCGAGCGATGAAATGCCCGATCCCGGCACCGTCGTCATCCCGACAATTGTTGGGCAAACACACTAAAAATCGGAGAGGAGAACCGGACAAGTATGAACCGCCAGCAACTGTTGAACAAAATCGATAAGGCCTGGACCGAGCTGGAGGAGGCGTACGCGGGGTTGGCCGGCGCGCAGTTGGCCGTGCCGGGCGCCAACGGCGACTGGTCGGTGAAAGACATCCTGGCGCATGTGACGACGTGGGAAGAAGAAACGCTGCAGTATCTGCCGCTGATCGCCACGGGCGGAACACCGCCGCGGTACGCCAGCGTCGGTGGCCTCGATGCCTTCAACGCGCAAAAGATGGCGCAGAAACGCGACCTGGCGCCGAAGGAGGTCTTGCGCCAACTGGACGCCGTCCACGCCCGGCTGCGGGACTACGTGCAAAGCGTACCTGAAGAGCATTTCATACACGACACGCGCTTCCGGCGCCGCCTGCGGTACGATACCTACAGCCATTACCCGGAACACGCGCGGATGATCCGGGAATGGCGCGCCGCGCAGCCCGGCGAAGCACCTCCGGCGGGATAAGGTTCGCTTCCGCTGAACCGGGCATGCTGCTCGGCAGCCGGATGATATGGCGGATAAGGTTTATTATCCGTCTTACTTAGTGTGTCGTTAGGTTCGTTCAGCCGCGCGGTACACTGCTGATAAGCGCTTTTGGCCAACTTCCCGTAGTGGGCTGACATCGTACCCTAACGGTTGTGCAACCAGAGACCGAATCAGGGTTGGAGGGATCCATTTGCAACTTACTGGCATGGTTCGGCGGCGGATCCTTGTCGGTTCCCGGCCCATAGAGCGGAAATACCGACACACCGGGCCGGGCGCAGCATCCGCGAGACCGGCGCGACTCTCCGCGGTTGCGCGATTCTTCCCGATTCACTGACCGAGCACCTGCTGCACCGGGCAGTCAAAGTTGTAAAACACCGCCCCAAAACCTGATCGAGCCTCTGGTTGCACAACCGTTAGGCGTACACGTCGTCGTGACGTGGCTCGATGTGCATCTCCCAGGCCTTTATGCCCGCATCTCGGCCCGCAGACCGCCCTCACGTCTGCCGGTGGCCGCGTGGGCCTCGGCCAGCAGCGAGCCACTTGCGAATGACTGCTGTACTGCAGAACTGACCGTCGCCTGGCTAAACACGTTAGCGTATCGGCTGCCTATCATAGGCGCAATCGCCCGGAAACTATCTCCTCGCGATAGCCCGAAGTACACGCCCAAGGGTTAGTTTCCTGCACTCCCCTATCCCGCCAACGGACACAAGCTATCCAAACATTTGTTCGAGTTAAAACGCTTGCATGATCAAAAGTTATATATCATGCTACGAACCGTCTTGCCTTCTTTAGTGGTAGGGATCGCTCGCTCAGGTGCTGTGGCGCAACACAGAGCCTACCTTCCTGCCCACCTATAACCTAAGAATTGTGCAACCGGGAGCCTATAGGCTCCGCGGCCTGGGATTCTTCGCATTTTGGCCGCGGCGGATGTGGGTTACATGCTGGGAAGGAGGTAGCACCCATGAACCCGACCAGCGCAGCGCTGCCAACTGAGCAGCCGACCCACCATGCCATGCTTGTCGTTTGGGGCCAATTCGCCCAGGAACTCGGTTTCCTGGCGCAACTCGCCCAGGTCCCCATCCCCCAGAAAACCGTCCAGCACCCGCCCGCCGCCAAATTAGCGACCTTGTTCATGGGCTTGCTCTCGGGCATGGAGTACCTAACCGATCTCACGCGGGCCCCCGCGCCGCTGTCGCCCTCGCTCCATGACCCGGCGCCGGGCGCCGGAATCCGCTGCGCGCTAGCCGTGCGCCTCCCGGTGTTCACCGGTGGGGCTGCCGCTGGCGGTGCCCGGCAAATGCCGGGCAATGCCCTGCAAATGGGTGTCCACACTCACCAGCCGGTTGCGTAGGACCACGGCGGCCCCGTTGATGGTCGCCAAGTCCTCTTTCAGCGGTGCGGTGTTGTCCCGGATCGCCGTCAGGCCGCCCACCAATTTCTCCAGGTTCTGATTGGCCCGAATGAGCGCGACGGCGATCAAAATCAGGTAGATCGCCAGCACCGACACCACCACGCCGACGACCAGTAGCGTCAGGCGGGTTAAGAGGGTCGTCATGGGCCGACCTCCTCGCGGGCGACATGCCCGTCACCGGGCGGCGCCGCGGCCAGGGCCGTCTCGATGATCGTCGCGTGCCGATCGAGCGCCTCGGCGCCGGCGAGTAGTTGGGGCGCGACCGCGATGGTGTCCTTCAGGGCCGCCACGTTGGCCGTATTTTCGGCCACCCCGACGCCTGCCGCCAGCACTCCGCGGTGTATTGCTCAATATGGCGGGCCGCGGCGAGCAGCCGCGTCAGATAGCGGACCACGATGGGCACAACGCCGAAGACGGTAGCGAGGAGCATACCGGCCCAGATGGCAAGGATCCCCCGGTTCATCCCCCAGCCCCCTTTCCACCCGTGAGCGCCTCGGCCACGGCCTGCAAGTGGCCGTCGACCACGCCGAGCTTGCCGCCCAGGCTGGTCAGCCCCGCATTGAGTTGGGTCACCTGCGGCGCGAGGTGGCTGGTTTCCGTCTCGATCGCCCGCAAGCCGAAGGCGAGCTTGGCGAGCGAGCTATCCGCCTGGCCGCCGATGGCTTCCAGCGCTTTGGTGATGCGCGCCAGGAAGGCGACCAACGCGCCCACAAAGGTCAGCACCTCCAGGGCAGAGAGGATCGTAAGTATCAGGGCGATCAGGCACTCTCTCCTTACGGCACGGGGCCGTGGCTAAAGCTCCGGCTTGCCGGTCACCGCCGCGCCAATGCGCGCCGTGGCGGCGGCAATGCCATCGGCGGTTTCCAGAATGGCGGCGACCTGTTGGTTGGTCCGCGTGAGCAGCGGGATATGGACGGTGTTGTTGGCGATGAGCTTGCCGACGCGCCAGATCTCGGGGGCCCCAGCCTCGATCGCCTCCGCCGTGCGCGCCAGGATGGTGAGCAGCACGACGACAACGCCGGTCACGGCCAGCCCCGCCACGAGGGCCGTACTCCAGTAGCGGACGACGGTGGCTTCCGGGACTCCTTGCGGCTTGCGTGTTTTCATGGCCGCGGCTCTCCCGCGGTGCCAGGCGCCGGGCCGGCCAGGGCATCCGCCACCTGCGTGGCATGTTGCCGGATCGCCTGCGCCCCTTCCAGCAACTGGCCCGCCACGGCGTTGGTCTTGTCCAGTTCCCAGATCGGTGCGGTGGTCGTCACGATCTCGTTGGCTAAGCCGAGCGCCCGCCCGGCATTGGCGAGGATACTCCGCGCCGTGCCGATGATCGCCAGTACCAGCGTGGCGACCACCGCCACCACCGCCGTGGCGAAGAACCCACCGGCAAACCAGTAGCGATGGAAGTCCTTTTCGCTCATGCCGCCTCCTCTACCGTCGCCGTCAGCGCCCGTTGCCGCCGGTCTGTTCGCGCCGCTCCGGTCGGGCGCTCTCACCCGACCGCACGCCAGGCACCTCATAACCATTGCGGTATTGTTCCGCGGGTCGGGTCCGGCCTGGCGTTACGCTGCCCTGGTGCTGGAGCTTTTCGTAGAAGAAATGCATCCCCTTCTTGATCGGCCCTGGTGCGGCCACGTTCCCCCAGCCGCTCGGTACGTGCTCCCCGTCGCGATCCCAGCGCGTCTCGCGGTTCTGGAACTGCTGGGTCATGCGGCGCAGCGGCCGGACGAACGAGCCGACCACACGCGACGAGTTGGTGGAAACCAGCGCGCCCGGCGCACGGTTGTAGAACGGGGCGAACCGATCCGGGAAGCCCGGCATGGTGCAGCCGATGCAGACGCCGCCCGTGTTCATGCAGCCGCCCATGTGATTGATCGCGCCGCGCGAGGTGATATTGCACTGCACGACGGGACCCCAGCAGCCGATCTCCACCAGGCATTCCTTGTCGCCGTATTCCTCGGCGAAGGTGCCCTCCTCGTAGTACCCGGCCCGCACGCAGCGCTGGTGGACCGTTTCGCTGAACAGCCAGGCCGGGCGGGCGAGTTCATCGAACTCGGGCAACGGGCCCAGCCCTTGCAGGAACAGCAAGATCGCGGCAACCGTCTCCGTGAAATTATCGCCAACGGGAGCGCAGCCCGGCACGTTGACTACCGGCAAGCCCAGTGCGCTACGGTAATCCTTGCCGAGAAAGTCCATCACACTCATCGCCCCGGTCGGGTTGCCGTAGGCCGCGGGAATGCCGCCCCAGGTGGCGCAGGTGCCGATGGCGATCACCGCGGCGGCGCCGGGCGCCATGCGCTTCAGCCAGGTCGCCGTCGGGATCGGTTTCTGCTGCCCGTCTTCCTCTTCCACGCCCATCGCCGACCAGTAGCCCCCGGTCGCGGCGGCGAGGCGCTCATCGGCGATCGAGCCCTCGTAGATCACGACATAGGGGCGTTGAGCTTACCGTCGACGGCCATCTGGTAGTTCTTGATGAACTCGTGGCCGGCTTCGGCCGACAGCACCGAGTGGTGCAGCACGACTCGCGGCACGCCCGGCATGCGCCCGGTCAGCAGGTCTTCGACGCTCGGGGCCGTCGCGCCCGACACGGATACGGTACATCCGTCACAGCTCATGCCCGCCAGCCAGAAGGCGTGCGCGACTTTGACCGGCCCCAGCAGCGCTCCCTGGCGGCCGGCGGCCGGGTCTTTATGCAACTCCCGCTCCGCACTCGATGTTAGCCAGTCAACCGGTTCCACGCGCTTCGCCACTGTTGCCTCGGCGGCGGGCGATCGCGGCATTGGCTTCTGTTCCATAGCAACGTGCCTTTCCTAAGACCGTGGAACGGCGCCGTGGTTATCCTACAGCCGTGCTGTCACCCCGATCAAGAGCGGGGACGCTGGCCGCCGCCGACTCGATGCGCTGCTGTAATTCGGCAACTACCTGTACAGACGGCGCGTCCGCGGCGCGATCCAGTATAGGGATGCCTGCTTGGTCGGCTTCCAGCACGACGTCGTCGAACGGCAGCACGGCGATCACCGCTAAATCGCGTTCGGCGCAGTACCGCCGGATCGCCTCTTCATCGCGAGGTGTCCGCACCTTGTTTGCCACAATCGCGACCCGGCCGATACCCAGGTCCTGCGCCAGCGGCGCCATGCGCCCCACTGTCTCCAGAGACCGGTAGTAGGGTTCGGCCAGCACGAGCAAGATATCGGCATAGCGCACTGTGCCCCGCCCCATATGCTCGACCGAGGCCTCCATATCGACAATGGTCAGGGCGTCCGTCTCGGCGATCAACTGGCCTAACATGCCACGCACGGTGGCATGAGCGCCACACAGTCAGCCGGCGCCCGCGTGGTCCACCTGTGCGGTCAGCAACAGCCGGACGCCGTCCGGGGCGACCACGCCGTGCGTCGCGGCGATTTCCTCTACGGGAGCGGTGAGAGTCGTGCGGGTTCCGCCGTCAGAAGCTTTCGTTTCCTGGAGAATGGTGCGTGGCAGCGGGTGGAGCGCCGTGAGGCTGGTCTGCGCCAGGCCCAGGGCAACCCCGAGGTTCGGGTTGGGATCGCCGTCGATAGCCAGGACCGATTATCCGTCCCGTGCAAAGAGCCGGGCCAGCGCGGCAGCGAGTGTGGTGTTCCCCGCACCGCCCTTGCCGGCAATGGCGAGTTTCATCGAGGGTGGCCTCCTTCAACGGAGCGGAAAACAACGCCTCTTTACCGGATTATAGCAGAGGCCGGGCCGCTGTCAAAACGTGGGTCCGATCCGGCACATTTTCAGCGCAATATAAGCCTGATATGGCGGCCACGGAGGATTAGCGGTGGGCACGCGGCCCAATAACCGCCGGAAATAGAGGTAGCAGACCCCCCCTGGGGTCTTGTAACGACTAGCATCCGATAGCAGCAGTCACCGCCGATATATATAAATAACATCCAGGAGATCGTCGTAGACGATGGCCTGCTCCTCCGCGCTGGTCGCCTGCAGGGCCGTGCCCGCCTAGTTTTCCAGGAAGGTGCGCATGACCAATTTGTTAACCTGCGACAAGGCTTCTTGCGCGGCGGCGATTTGCACGAGCATATCCAGACAGGGCCGATCTTCGTCAATCATCGGCACCAGACCACGCACTTGCCCTTCAATGGCCCGCAGTCGCCGGCGCGCGGGGCTCGCACGTTGGGCATCGAGTTGTCGTTTCGTCGGCGCGCTTTCGTCCATGAGTACGCTCCTCAATCGGCGAGGTCAGAAGCCTTGCAAAAAGAGACTATGACCCCCTCTGGGTCCTGTCCCAGATTATAGATCTAATGTCCCGCTAATCGCTAGGCTTGGTTAAGACAGCAAAGGGTCTGGAGACCCGATCCAAACCCACTTTATGGCTATAGTGTTGCCGCGCACGTAGGCGTCCTTGAGGGCGGCCGGTGCTCACCCGCGCCGCCAGGTTGAGGTCGCCCTGCGTCCCGTCGAAGTAGCTGATGTACTCGGTGCCGGCGGAACTTAGGGTGAGCGCGGTGTACTGGCCGACCTCCGGCCCGGTCGCGCCCTCACCGTCGATGTGGACAGATGGGGGAGGGAGCGTGAGGCTGCGCAGCGCCATGCCGGTGCGGCTCCTGGCCCGTCAGGGCATCCGGGTTACGCCATTGGAGGAGCATAGGGATTGCGCCCGCGATGTCCGCGGGCGCCCAAGCGCTGCGGATGACAGGCGAACACCGCGCGTAGACCGTCCATCCGGGTGGGGCAGGCGGACGGGACCGCGACCCCAGTTGCTACGATGTGTGGTGGCCTAACCCCGCCTGGCGCGCGCGAATGATCGCCTGGGCGCGATCGGCGACCTGCAGCTTGCTGAAAATGTTCGAGATATGGTTGCTCACCGTTTTGCGGCTCAGCACCAGCCGCTCGGCAATCGCCATGTTCGTGCACCCCTGCGCCACCAGTTCGAGAATTTCCCGCTCGCGCTCGGTGAGTTCGGGAAACAAGGGCGCCGCCCCGGCCTGAGCCAGGCCTGAAAAGTAGGTGATCATCCGCCGCGCAATGCCGGGCCCGAAGATCGCATCCCCGCCGGCCACGGCCTGAATCGCCCGCAAGATCTCCGCCTGCCGGCCGCCCTTGAGCACATACCCCCGCGCCCCCGCCCGCATCGCCGCGAACACCGAGTCGTCGTCTTCGAACATGGTCAGCATCAAAACGGCCAGCGCGGGGGTCGCAGCGACAATGCGGCGCGTGGCTTCGATGCCGTTGAGGCCCGGCATCTGCACATCCATCAACACCACATCAGGCTGCAGGGCCGCCGCCTGCGCGACGGCTTCGTCGCCGGTCGCCGCTTCCCCGACCACTTCCGTGTCGGGCAGCGAGGCCAACAACCCGCGCAACCCATCGCGAAAGACGGCATGGTCATCGGCGATGAGGATCCGAATGCACTCCATTGTCATACCTCCACCTCCGACACAGGGAGGCGCACGCATACCCGCGGCCCGCACCCGCTCAACCGGTCAATCTGCCAGGTGCCTCCCAGTTCGGCGGCGCGCTCCTGCATCGAGGTCAAGCCGACCCCGGCGCGCGCTTCCATCGGGAACCCCCGCCCATCGTCGGTGATCTCCAGTTGCAGGGCGCGGTCGAGGGTGAGCCGGATGGTGCAAGTGTGCGCCTGCGCATGGCGCACGACATTGGTCAGCGCCTCCAGGGCAATCCGATAAGCCGCGACTTCGACGGCCGCCGGCAAGGGCGGCAACTGCTCCGGCGCGTCCACCACCACGCGCAGACCATTCGCACTGCAGGCGGTGGCCTGTTCGCGCAACGCCGCCACCAAGCCCAACTGGTCGAGGGCGGGCGGACGTAGCGCGTACACCAGGCGGCGGATCTCAGCAATCGCGGCTTCGGTCTGCTCCTGCAGATCCGTTAATAAGGGATCAGCGAGGGGCTCGTGGGCCAGCAGATTGCGTGCGGTCTCGATGCGGAGGATCAGCCCGGCCAGGCGCGGTCCCAGGCCGTCGTGCAAATCGCGGCGCAGGCGGCGACGCTCCTCTTCCCGCGCCGTTACCAGGCTCTCGCGCGAGCGCTGCAGATCGGCGGTGAGGCGGACGGCATAGGCGGCGCCACCGGCCTGATGGGCGATGTCGGCCAGCAAGCGTCGATCCGCTGCGGTGAACGCTTCGCCAGGGGCGCGGGGGGAGACCACCAATTGCCCGACCGTTTCCGTTTGGAACACGAGTGGCACAGAGACGAGATCCCCGGCGCCGGGGTGGCCGGCGGCCGCGGCGACCGCCAGCGTCTCGCGCTGCTGGAGCGCAATCGCCACGTAGGGCAGTTTGAGGGCCTGGGCCACGGTGTCCACAATGGCCGGCAGGATCGTGGTGGGGGTGTTGGTGCTCTCCAACCGTTGCCCCAGCCGGGAGAGCACTCGGTAGGGCTCGTCGCGCTCCCCATACAACAGGCGATTGGCTGCCCGCTGCAGCCGCTCCCGCACCGGCTGGAAGAGGATGGCGACCAGCGCGGTCGCCAGCAGCGACACCAGCACGTTGTCACCGGTTTTCAGCAGGGCGCCGGCCCCGCTCACCACCGCAACGTAGATTCCAGCGATGGTGAGTGTCAGCGTCCCATAGACCAGCGTGCGGTTGATAATCAGATCGATATCGAAGAGCCGATAGCGCAGCACGGCGATCGCGACACTCAGCGGCATGGGCAACCCGACCAGCGCCAGGAGATTGCGGTCCAGCAGCGGCCGGCCGGTGAGCCATTCGGGTAGGGCCCCCAACAGCAGGCCCAACGCGAACGCCAGGCCCAGGCCGAACAGGACCCAGCGTATTTGCACCCGGCCCAGGCTGCCGGTCGGGCTGAGGCGATAGCTGGTCACCAGCGCGACGATCGCCAGCCCCCCGGCGAGTAACTCCACCAGGCCACCGATCGGCTCCCAGGTGCCCATCCAGGTAAGCGCGGTCGGGCTGCCCAGCTTGGTTGCCAGTAGCGCGCTGCCGCCCAGGGCGAGCGCCCCGCCATAGGCCAGCGGGATGAGCCAGGGCCGGCGGACGACGAGGGGATGCGGCTGGGGCCAGACCAGGACCAAATGCAGGAAGACGGGCGAGGCGAGCAGGCTGGCCCCCCCCAGGGAGAGCCAGAAGAGACCGAAAGCGCGCGGGGTGGCAAAATCCAGCACCTGCAGCCCCGCGAGGACGGTGGTCAGCGCGGCGACGATCCACGACGAACTCAAGAAGAAGAGCCGGGCGGCCGGGTCGTGTAGCCGCCGCCAGAGCACGAAGCCGGCGACCAACTGGATCGCCAGCAGCGTGGTCAAGAGACCCCAATTAGTGGGCAGCAGGTCGCCGCCGGGGTACGGCGCGAGAGTGACGGGCACGTCCAGCACCCGGGCGCCCCGGCGCACGGTGTAGCGCACGATCTGCCCCGGCTGGTAGGCCGGCGGCGGGCCGGGCTGGAAGATCGCAGCGGCCCGCGCCGCGAGGCTTTCGCCGTCGATCGCCAGTACCACGTCGCCGGCCCGTAAGTCGCTGGGGGTGGATTGGCGCAGCGCAATCGCCACCCCGTCGGCGCGCCAGATCGCCTCGTCCGGCTCTAGCCGGGTACCGTCCGATGGGGTGCGCACGCGCAGCCATCCGAACCCCAGGGCAAGCAGGAGGACCGCGATCGCCAGGATCGGCGCCAGGAAACTGCTGCGGTTGGCCTGGATCATGGCACGCCTCGGTCATCTCTGCCTGCCGATAGGAGGCCCATGCCCGCCGGGGGGCACTTCCATTATAGATCAAGTGGGCGCCGGCGACGCTGGTTGTTCGTGATCTCGTGCTTGCACCGGGGGAGCGGGGCCTCCGCGCTCCCCCGGTGCAAGCACCAGCCGCCCGGCAGCGCCGGCCCGGCTCTCTTCCCCAGTTCGGTAAGAAAGGAACCGGTCCGCAGCGCCCAGGGGGCCACCGCTATCAACGCTTCCAGCAGATCCTTTGGCTTTAGCACAGGTCTGGAGGTTAGCCTCGTAGGCGGTAACCTCCAGCGTCGAGTCGCCTCGCCCTCCTGCCCAGGTGGTTAGGTCTCCCCTTGCGGGTTGCGCAGGGGGAGCACCGTGAGATAGAGCCGGCCGCGTTCCGCGCCCACCTGCCCGCTGACCGACCCGATCTGGCCCCACAAACTGTACTGGAAGCGCCCCAGGCCTGCCGGTTGGATCGTCTGGCTGCCGCTGTCGGTGGCGAGGCCCCGCAAATTGCCGGTCTGGTCATCGCGGATGAAGAACCGCAGGTTCACCCCTGGACCGGGAGGTCGCTGGATTTCCCAGCGGATCGTGCTGCGCTCGTTGCGGTATAGTTCGATCGGATCGGCGGTGAAGGTATGGACATGCACGGCGTCCAGGACGGCCTCGCCGTCGAACGGAGAGGTTGCACGGGCGCCGGTGGTCTGTTCTGCCGGCTCCGCGCCGGGCTGATGCTGATCCATGAGAAACACGCTCCTTTCGATAAACCACGGTGAATTCTCGGCCAACCGAGCGTAGATAAGCTTCGCTCTTTGCTACATATACAGCCTGCCGACCCCAGGCAGCATGAGGCGGCAAACCCGACCGCGCTGGGATTATTGATCCCGGTCGGCAGGGGACAGCGTTCCGGTCCGGCGGCTGGTGCGGCGCCCCCCTTTGCTACCCCGCCGCCGCAACAACCCACGCCCGCGAGGCGTCTGCGGCTGCACATGCTCGGGCCGGATGCCAAAGCCAAAGAACTGCGGGATCAGCCGGCGCACCAGCGGCCAGCCCAGGAAGCGGGGGAAGACAAAGCTGCTGCTCGGGTCAAGGGCGGCTTTGAGCAGCCGATCTTGCATGACATTGACGATCGCCTGGATGACCCGGGTCGGCCACTCGCGCCGCCGTTGGACCCGGGCCAGATCCGCCACCGCCACCCGCCCGGCGCGCAGCGGCGCACTGAGGATATTGGCCGCCGCGACGGCGTCCATAACCGCATAGTTAATCCCGTTGCCGCCGGCCGGGGACATGACATGGGCCGCATCGCCCAGCAGGAGCAGGCCCGGCCGGTACCAGCGCCGCAGCCGGTTGGCTTCCACCGAGAGCATCGCCACCTGTTTCCAGTCCTGCAGTTCGCCCACCCGATCCGCAAAGTCGGGCGCGCTCTCGGCAATGGCCGCGCGCAGGGCCTCCAGGCCGGCGGCCCGCACCTCCTGATAGGTGCCTTTGCCGATGATGTAGCCGATCTGCCAGTGATCTTCGCGTTCCAGGAAGATCAGCGCCCGCCCCCCGCCGAAGCGAGCCATCAGGCCATGGGGGTCCGCGGCCCGGCGCGCGAGCCGCAACCAGAGCACGTCCATCGGCGGGGAGGAGGCAATTGGGGCGAACCCGGCCAGTTTGCGCAACCGGGAGAAACGCCCATCGGTCCCCACGGTGAGGAGCGCCCGCACCTCATGCCAGCCATCCGGCGCGCGGTAGCGCACGCCCCGGACCTGGCCTCCTTCGGTAATCAAGGCTTCCACGCGCGCGCCCAGCACCAGCCGAAAGGTCGGGAAGCGCTGTGCCTCATGGGTGATGAAGGTCAGAAAGCGCGTCTGCGGCATCATCGCGACAAAGGGGAACCTGGTCTTCAACTCCCGCAGATCGAACTGCGGCCCCCCGCCCGGCGGCGTGATCAGGCTCAATTCGGTGTGGGGTAACTGGAGCAGCCGGCCGGCCAGCCCGAGTTCGTCCAGTACCTCCAGGATAGAGGGGTGCAGGGTATCGCCGCGAAAATCGCGGTCAAAGTCCAGGTGCGATTCGAGCAGGATGACCGGGATTCCCTGCCGCGCCAGCATGAACGCGAGCATGACCCCGGCTGGGCCGGCGCCGACGACGCAGCAGGTGGTCTGCTCGGTTGACCGAACGGGGGGTATGGCTAGGAGAAGCTCTTGGGCCATATCAGGACCTCCATTATTGTTCCCTGCGAGAAGTCAGTCAGATCGCAGTTGTCCCCTGATTGTGTTAAGCTACACCGCTGAGGCGGCGAGCACGGCGGTGCTGCTGGCGCCAGAGCAGGAGACTGCCGGCAGCCGCCAGAACCAACGCGAACCCGAGTGCCCGCCCCTTCCGTTCGGGTACGCTGGTGTCCGGGTCCGCCCCGCCCAGCTCAACCACCCCCCGATCACCGTCAACCGAGATGACCTGCTGAGGACGGATGCGCTCGGTGGCAGTCCCGGTGCCCATGACCGCGGGGATGCCGTACTCGCGGGCGACAATCGAGCCGTGGGCCAGGATGCCGCCGACGTCGGTAACCAGCGCGGCGGCCTGCGCGAACAAGGGCGTCCAGGCCGGCGTGGTGGTGGGGCAGACCAGCACCGTTCCCGGCGCCATAGCGCCAAAGTCGACCGGGGTGCGCACCACGCTGGCGGGCGCCGTTGCCCGACCAGGGCTGACGGCAAACCCCAGCAGTCCCTGGCCGCCGGCGGCATTCCGCCGCTGCGTCCCCCAGGCCGCGAGCTTGAAGGGGCCGATCTGCATGCCGGATGCCGGCGGGACGGCGGCGGGCGGATGCAACCGCCGGCGCGCTTCGCGTAACTCCCGCCGCGTCTGGGTCAGCCACGCCAGATCGGGGCGGGTCGGGCCGGGCGCCGGGAGCGCCAGCCCGGCCGCGATTTCCGCACTTTCCAGGTAGAAGACATCCTCGGGCTGGTTCACAGCCCCCGCCTGCACCAGCCGCCGGCCCAGCTCCAGGGCCAGCCGGCGCAGCACCGGCCACCCACTGCCGATGGCGAAAAGCGCCTGCTCCCGATAGGGCCCGTAGCGCTGCGCCCAGCCAAGCAGGCGCCGGAAGCCGGCCCGACGCAGCGGATCGAGGGCCCGCGCCGTGGTGACGACGAGCGCATCGCGCTCACGGACCAGGGCGGCCTGGTGCTCCAGCACCGCGCGCGCCGGGCGCTGCACCAGGGCCTGCAGACTCAGTAGCACGGGCCGGGGGTCGTCCGCCTGCGTGGGCGCTATGAAGTCGAGATTGTAGACCTGGTGACCGTAGCGGGCCAGGTAGTCCTGCAACCCGGCCAGCACGGCCTGTCCATCCGCCTGCCCAGCCAACGCATCGGGCAGCCGCTCCGCCAAGGTCGCCACGACCAGCGCGCATAGGGCGGGCGCCGCCCGGATGCGGCTGGCGATGCGTTCCAGATCGACCGCGGCGGCGAGCGTCGGGGAGGGAAAGCCGCGCAGGAAGTGCCCGCTGGTCAGCCCGCGCCCCGGCAGGGCGACGGCGAGGAAGCGATCGAGCAGCGCGTCCGTCGTCTTGGCGGCCGCCATCACCACGGCACAGGCATACCAGTAGGTGGCGTCGGCCCAGGCCAGTTCGCGCACACCCTTCAACAACTCGTCGCCGGTGGCGCCGGCAGGGTCGATCTGCTGCCACTGCCGGATGGTAGCCCGATAGGCCGGCAGCGCTTCGTCGCGCCAATGCGGAACTGCCCCGTTCAGCAGGGGCGACCAGCTCGCGACGCTGGCGCGGATGATCCGGGGAAAGGTCGTCCAGTGCCATTTGTAGTTGCCGCGCTGGTAGGCATAGCCGTTGATGGTGGTGAAGAACGGCCGGTCGGCCACGTCTTCCAGGCGAAACCAGGGGATGTTGAAAAACGCCAGAAGCCCATCCAGCGCGCGCTCCAGGCCCTGGCGCACGTACAACTCGTCGAAAAGCGGCGAGAGCGGCTCCGGTAAGTTCTCGGCGACCTGGCGGCGGACCCAGACCGAACCGGGACTCGGGGGCACCCAGCGCACATCCACTACTGGCGGCGGGGGCAACCGGGTGATGGGCCGGGCTTGCAGGAGCCAGGGCCGCCCGCCGGCCAGGGCCCACTCGATATCCAGCGGCCACCCAAAGTGGGCCTCCGCGCGCTGGGCGAGGGTGGCGAGTTCCGTTAGCGCAGCGTCAGGCAGGGCCCACTCATTCTCGCGACCCGGCTGCCGGATGACCGTGGTGCCCCCGCCCGTTGCGGGGACCGTGGCCACCTCCTTGGCCCCCAGCATGGCCTGTTTGCGGGCCAGCGTCGTTTTATCGAGCACAATCAGGTCCGGGGTGACGGCGCCGGCGACGATCGCCTCGCCTAAGCCAAAGCCGGCATTGACCACCAATTCGGTACGATCCCCGGTGCGGGGATTGGCGGTGAACAACACACCCGCCACCTCGGCGGGGATCAGCGCCTGGATCACGACGCCCATCGCCGCCGCTGCCTGATCCTGCCCGCGTTGGGCTCGGTACTGGATGGCCCGCACGTTCCAGAGCGAGGCCCAGCAGCGGCGGACGGCCGCCAGCAGGGCGTCCAGGCCAATGACATTCAGGAAGCTATCCTGCTGGCCGGCGAAGCTGGCCTCCGGCAGATCCTCGGTCGTCGCCGAGGAGCGCACCGCGACGGGTAGCGCGCCGAGGGCGCGGTAGGCGTGCTCAATGGCGGTCACCAGATCGGGCGGGATCGGCGCCGCTACCATCCGGGCCTGCAGCGCCCCGGCGGTCTGCTGCAAGACGGGCAACGCCAATTGAGCGGCGCCGGCGGCCAGGGCGGTCAGCGGGTCGACCAGCCCGGCCTCCGCAATGAAGCGGCGGTAGGCGGCGGTGGTGAGACAGCAGCCAGGTGGCACGGGCAGTCCACCGCGCAACAACTCCCCTAGCCCCGCAGCCTTGCCCCCAACCAGCGCTATATCGGCCAAGGCGACGTCCGATAAGGCGACCAGGTAAGGTGATGTCGTTGCACTTGGGTCATGAGCGACGTCGGGAGCATGCATAGTAAACTCCTGCCTATTCGGCACGCCGTTCGGGAGCCGAGTGCTGTGCTGACTGCCACGATCTGAGTCTATTGTACGACCACGCTTGCGCGCCCTCTGTGGCGGCGCGGCTCCGGGACCCTGAGTTCGATGGGCAGATCAGGGCGCCCCCAGGCAATAGACTTTGCCGTCGAAGGTCGAGACGATCACGTCGAGCAAGCCGTCGCCATCGCCATCCCCAATGGATGGGGAGCCGATCGATCGCTGGGTCCACTCGGCCGCGGGATCGCCCAACTGGTACGTCCAGCGTTTAGTGCCGTCATCGCCATAGCAGCGCACCTGGCCGCGGCAGCCAAAGGGCACCACGACTTCGTAATGCCCGTCGCCATCCAGGTCGGCCACCATGGGACCGGCCTCGATGAAGCGGCTCGTCGCGTACTGCCAGATCAGGGCCCCGGTTTGGCCACTGACGGCGCGCACAATGCCGCCTTTAGAGGTAAACACGATATCGGGGATGGGATCCGCGGTCGTGTGCACGGCCACGGCGGAGTACTGGTCGAACCAATCGGAGCAACCCCATTCCGGCTGGGCGGTCGGGAGATAGACACTACCCGCCAAGCTCCACAGGGCGGCGGCCTGGCCGGGGCCGCTGGTCCGCAGCGCCCGCACGGTGCTCTGGGTCAGGTCGGGTACGCCGGGGGGCGGGCAGTCGGGGCCGATGGCGTTATCCGGGCCGGTCACGACCACGTCGAGGGTGCCGTTGCCGTCGAGGTCGACGAGAGGAAAGCCGGAGTAGAAGCGGTAGCACGATACGGTGGCCGGGGTGACCGGCGGGGCCACGCGCCACTTCCACTTCTGGACGACAGGGCCGAAGCGGGGGATGCGGCCCACGCCGGGCGCTACCCCGGTATGGCGGGCGTCGCGATGCAGCATGGGCCAGGGTTCACTCATGGGGTTGCCTCCTTGTGAATCAATTTCAGCCGTGGCGCCGGCACGGCGTAGCGGGTGCTATAGAGCAACCCCGCACGAGGATCCTATCTGGACAATCGGCCTATCGTCATGTCAAAGCGGCGCGGGGGACAAGCGCGATGAGGGCGGCGATCACCGATCAGGCGATACGCAACCTTGCGCATTGGCATCGGTGCCGGCAGTCGGCGCTGATCAGGGCCGGCGCGCGGATATGCGAGTGAGGCCGGTCACCAAACCGGCGCTGGCTCTGCTGCGGACTGGCCCTTGGCCCACGGTGCGGCGATTTGTACTACAAATATAGCCTGCAGCCTACCCAGTGGACATGAGGTTGATGTCCCCATTGGCATAGGGAAAATAGTCCCGACTCCATCGGGACGGGATAGGATTAGTTATCGGTTCTTTGAGCATTAGTGGGCGACGGAGTCCCGTCGCACGCCAGTAGCACCCGCAGGCGAAAGTGCGCGTCATTGCTGAACCCAAACGCCCGCCGTTTCACCAACTTGATCTTGTGGTTCCGCCCCTCGACCAGCCCACTCGTCGTGCGCCGCACAAAGTAGTTGAGGATCGGTTCCTGCCAGCGGGCGACAAATTCCCCCACCGCCATCAGCGCCGCCACGCCGCTGCCGGCCACCGCCGCCCGCCAGTCCCCCAAGGCCGCCGCAGCGCTCGCCCGATCCGGAGCCGTCTGGTAGATCGTGCGTAAGCGTTCCTTCAGCGTGGGCGCCACCTCTAATTGCGGCTGATACGCCTTCAAGATCTCCAGGTCCACCTGGTCCGCGGCGTCCAGGTCCTCCTCATTGCGCAGCAATAAGTGCCGCCGCTGCCGCAACCACGCCTGATCCGCCAGCCCCATCTGCCGTTGCACGACGCGGTGGATCGCGTTCAGCGCGGCATTGACCTGCGCTTGCACATGAAACCGGTCCCCGACGACGCGGGCCTGGGGCAGTCATTCTGCCACCGCGTCGTGCTAGGCCGCCCAGAAGTCGGTCGTCACCTCCGCCACTGCCGCCCGCGCCTCCGCCGACCATTGCCCGCAGTAGGCGCGCAGCGCCGCCTTATCGCGATCCGCGAGTTGGTCGACCACTTGGTGGGTCTCTAGGTCCACGAGCACCCGTTTGTAATGGCCGGGGCCCTTGCGCGCCGCGATCTCGTCGCGGCCCAGGCGGGTGATGCGCCGGGTGGACGGGCCGAGCGGGTGAGTTGCGCGGGCTTGGCGATAGACGATGCCTTCCACGGCTACAAAGCCGTGGTGTTCGGCCCGTGCAACCTGCGCGACGGTGGCGGTGCGCACCGCTGCGCGCAACGGGGCGGCGTAGCGCGTGGTGGTGCGCGCATAGGGGGCGACGGCGACCAAGGTCTCGGTAAAAGGCCGGCGGCAGGCCGCACATTTGAAACGCCGGCAGACCACCTGGAGCACACAGCGCAGGTCGGCCCAGGCCAGATCGCGCACGAGGCGGCTATGATATTGCTGAACCTGAGCGGACGAGTGGCCGGGCTAAAGGCGGAAGTGGCGAGTCTAAAACAAACCCGACCAAAAGAGTAATCGTAGCAAACCAACAAGCAGGCGCAAAAGCGGCCTGCGCCGCTGCTGGGCACATCGGCGCAGATCTAACCCACCCATCGGGATAAGCGGCGGGCAAGCTACGCCGCTCATAGCCGAAGCGCACGCCCGGCGCAAGGGCACAAAGCGCACGCCCGGTTTTCAGGCACGGTGTCTCGTCTTATCCGGGGCGGCGTGCCTTTTTGTTGGTTGGAGACAACTCCATGACAATGCCTACTAATACCTGCACCCTCTCCGATGCGGAGATCCTGCATCTGCCTCACACCCTTGCGCCGGGCATCCCACCGGGCCTGGACCACCCGCCCCTATCACCCGATACGTTCACGGCCCCAGGCCCTGGTGCTGCCTCTCACAGGAAGCGCCCCGTGCTGGGCACAACACAGCGCCAGGGCGGAGGACCCTAGATCCCCGCCCCGGCGCTGTATTTATCGGCCAGCGGCAGGCTTAGCGCGCGGGCGCGCCCCCCGCCTGGTAGAGCATCTTGCACAGTTGGGCGCGGGTCGCCTCGGCCGCCGGCCGGAATGTGCCGTCAGCGTAGCCGCCCACCACCATGTGGGTCCGCGCCGTCTCGATGTAGCTGTAGGCCCAGTAGTCCACCGGCACATCGCTGAACGCCGGCGTGGCCGGGGTCACCAGCGGGTAGCCGCGCGCCTGGACGATCATCTTCGCCAGTTGCGCCCGCGTGACGTTGGCGGCCGGGCGGAAGGTGCCGTCGGCGTAGCCGCTCAACACCCGTGGCTGCGCGCCACTTCCACATAGGTGTAGAACGGGTGCGCAGCCTCCAGCGGCGCAACGGGGAGTTCTGGGCACTGGATGGCGTGGAACAGGCGACCGCCGTCGTGCGGCTGGCCGGGGACGGGCGGCTCCTGGCGCGCTACCCGGTGCCCCCCGATCTGGCCAGGGGCCTCTTCAACGTCGGCCTGGAAGGGGATCAGGCCGTCATCGTCCAGCGCACCGCCGACCCACCCAACGTGCAACTGCTCGACGCCGCCGGCCACCTGGCGCCCGCGGCGCTGCGCGACTATCTCCATGCCGGGCGCTATTTCGTGGGCCACCCCGACGACGGCTCCAGCCGGGGCAACGGCGGCTCCTTCGAGTTGAACCTCACCCCCCCTGCAACCCGGCCAGATGGGTGCCCTGACCTATCTCTTTGTCGATGACCAACTCATCAACGTCCAACTCTTGCCGGCCCCGACCCCGGCCTATGTCTATGTGCTCTTGGACCAGGCGTATCGTGGCTCCCCCTTCATCAATCCGATCGTCTATCAATATCGGGCCGACGGGAACCTGGTCGGGACCGCGCGGGTGCCACTCACCGGCCCCCACAACCGGGTCACCCCGCAACTGGCGGTTGGGGACGACGGGAGTATCTATGCGGCGCGGGTGCAGCCGGACGGTATCGAGATCCGCCAATTGCGGGTGTTCGCGGACCCGGCCCAACTGCCGCCGGTGCTCGGATCGCCGCCGCGCGATCTGGCGGAGTTGGTCGCGCAATCCGATGCCATCGCTGAAGGGGAAATCGGCCCCGTGGAGCAGATCGAGGTTGCGGGAGCAGGGAAATGGGCGACGCAGATGCTACAGATCCGCCGCTGGTGGAAAAGCCCCGATCCAGCGCCCACGGCCATCCGCCTGATCCCGGCGCCGCTGGGCAATCCGTCGGCTAGCGCTGGGCAGGCGACGGGTCAGGTGCTTATGTTTTTGCAGGTCGTCGATGCGCAGGCGGGGTGGTACACGCTGACCGGGGGGGTCGCAGGTGCCTTCGGCATCGTCAATGGACAGATCGAAGAACCGAGCCGGCTGCTGCCGGGCCTGACTCCGACGCCGGATACCAATCTGGGCCAGTATCGCGGCTGGTCGGTGGCCCAGATGGAGGCCGCCCTGACGGCAGCCCTGGGAACCGGGCCGGACGCAGCCACCCAGAGCCTCACGCCGCCATCCGGGGTGGAAGGCACGCCCGTTCCGCCCACAGATGTCCCCGCGAGCGCAGCGCCCGCGGATTCTCCGATCCCGGTCCCGCCCGCGACGCCGCTACTCACGCCGCCCTCGGCGGCCACGGCGCCCGCGCCGGCGATGGGCACGGCCGATTCCTCACT
>CBJNAR010000001.1:0-21603 GCA_966434075.1 uncultured bacterium | reverse complement strand
TCACGGTGCGCTCCGGGTGGTCGGGCGGGTCGTGGTCCCAGCGCCAGGTAAAGGTCAGCGCGTGACCCGGATCGAAGGCCGTATAATGCCCGCGCAGGTGCCAGTCCATGGCGGGCCAACTCAGGTGATAGGCCCCGCCGAGGGCGGGGGTGATCGCGGCCTCTTGCGGCCACCAGCGGCAGAGGCGCGCCGCCTCGGTCCAGCAGGCGAAGGCCGCCGCCAGGTCCAGGTGGGGCAGCACGATGGTCAGCACCAGGCGATCCGGGCCGGAGGGTAGCTGCTCGACCCCGCCGGCGCCGGATGCCGGCTCGATTGTGCTCATGGACAGTCCTTATTGCACGCGATTGCACGTGCAGCGGCCTCCGGCCGCCGTGCTTATTGGCGGGCGCGCGCGGGCAGCCGCAGGCGCCAGGGATGGATCAGCAGTGGCAGCCAGACCAGGTAGGCGGCCAGGTCGCGCAAGGCATAGATCTGCAGCAGGGCGGTTTTATCCCAATGCAGCACCGTGGGGCTGTTCTGGATCCGGAGGAGCCAACTCCAATCGCTCAGCGCCAGGACGATGAACGCCGTGCTCACGGCGATCAGCCAGGTGAGCAGGGCATGGCGGTGCTCGCGCCAGATCCAGCGCAGAGTCGCGGCGGGGCCTAAGTGAGTGGGAAAGGCGGGGTCTGTGGTGAGCAACCCCGCGAACACCACCGGGCACAACATCAGCGGGGGTAACGCCAGCCGCATGAGCAGGCGCCCCAACGCCGGCAGATCCACGCCGAGATTGATGCCGGCCAGCAGATAGATCGCCAGGCAGAAACCGGCGCCTAGAACGAGCAGCGCGATGACCCCTCGTTCATACCAGGCGCGGGTGAGCCGTCTCGCCAACTGTTCCATCGACGTCTACCCCGTAAGGATCAGCGGCGCGCGTGTTTCCCCATGGGGCCACCAAGCGGCACCAGGGGCACGCCGTGACCATCGGCTGCAAATACTTCACTGGAGCCCCGCCCGCCCAGGACGCCGCGCAGCCGGCGGCGTGAGGAGGTGGGTCCATTATAGCACGAGTGAATTTTCGCCCGCCACAATTCTGTACAATATGTAGGATTCTTTGTAAGTAGGGCTTGCCGTTTTTGCGGTGCATCAGGATCACATGCGAAAAGCGCTGAAGGGGTCGCCTCGACAGGCGGCCCCCGGTGGCGGTCCCCCGGCTTAAACTGCCGCAGGCCGGGTGGCCAGGCGCCGCGCATCGAGGATGCCGGGCGAGGTGCCGTGCAGCAGCAGGGCCACCAGCCGTTCGGCGGTCTTGAGCCCCCAGCCCATGCCGTGCCCCGTGAAGCCGACGGCGAAGCCCACCCCCGGCAGGTCGGGCACCAGCCCCACCAGCGGGATATGGTCGGGTGAAAAGCCCATCACGCCCGACCAGCGGTGCGTGATGGGTACGTCCGCCAGTTCGGGGAAGTAGCGGGCCAGGAACCTTGCGAGTCCGGCCTGCACACCCGGCGTCACCCGGTCCTCGTAGCCGATCTCCTCGGCGCGGAAGTGGTGGCGCCAGCCGCCCAGCAGGAACGCGCCGTCGGGCAGTTGGCGGAAATACTCATAGCCCCAGTCGGCGTAACCAGGCCGGTCGAGCACCCGCGGGGCCACCGGCGCCGTGACGAACACCTGGCCGCGCGTCGGCGCGACGAGTCCGGCGAAGAAGGGGTGCAGCAGCGGCGCATAGGCGTTGGTGCAGAGGGCCACTCGGCGGCAGTGAATCGCCGCCAGCCGCGAGCGCACCTCCAACCCGTCGCCCAGCGGGCGGATGGCGAAGACCTCGCTATTCTCCAGCAGGCGCGCGCCGCCCGCCCGCACCAGCGCCTCGGCCAGCCGCGCCGGGTGGGTGGCGCCGTCGCCCGGCTGGACGATCGCCGCCGTGAAGCCGCGCCCGGTCGGGTCGCCGTGCCCGAAGTCGCCGGGTAGCCCCTCCGCCGCCAGCGCCGCCGCCGTGCGTTCCAGCGCCGCCGCCTCCGGCCCGTCCAACGCCAGCACCAGCGATCCGTTTTGTTCGTGCGGCACACCGTACTCGGCGGCCAGGCCGAACATCAGCGCCCGGTTCTCCAGCGTGAGCTGCCAGACCTCGCGGGCGACATCGGGGCCGTATTGCTCGACCGCTTCATGATAGTAGGCGGCCAGCCCGGTCAGCACCATGCCCGCGTTGCGCCCCGTGGCGCCCGCCGCGACGTGCCGCGCCTCGACCAGCACCACGTCCTCCCCGGCGGCCACCAGGCAGCGCGCGGTATACGCGCCGACAATGCCCGCGCCGACCACACAGGTATCGCAGGTCAGCGTTTGCTCCCCGCTGCGATCTTGCCAGTAAGAAACCGTCATCGCGCACAACCCTCCTCGCGAGCAGTATAGCACAGCCGCCAAACGAGTGCTGAGTGCTGAGTGCTGAGTGCTGAGCGGTTGTGAAACAAACCCCCAGGCACGAAATGGGGGAGGTCCAAGCCACAAGATGTTGTGGTTATGTGGGTGTACTAACCACTACCTGTCGTGGTCCCGGTAGCACCGGAGGGTTTGTTTCACAGCCTCTGAGTGCTGAGTACGAGGAGGGTGGCGGAGCTGGAAGGGGGAGAGTGCTACGCGGTCCGCTCCCCTCTCCGCGGCGGGGAGGGGCTGGGGGTGGGGTTGGCCAGGCGTGCGCGCTTGACCCATCCGGCCTGACAGAGTACAATGCCAGCAGGCCGGGCATTTGTGCCCGCCGGAGAGTATTGTTATGAAGCTGATCGTTCAGATACCCTGCCACAACGAAGAACAGGCGTTGCCGGTGACCATCCCGACTATCCCGCGCCGGATTCCCGGCGTGGACGCGGTCGAGATCCTGATCATCGACGACGGCAGCCAGGACCGCACGGTCGCGGTTGCCCGCAGCCTGGGCGTCGACCACATCGTGCGCCACACGTCGAACCATGGGCTGGCCGCCGCTTTCCAGACCGGCCTCGACGCCTGCCTGCGGCTTGGCGCCGACATCATCGTCAATACCGACGCCGACAACCAGTACCCGCAGGACCGTATTCCCGATCTCATCGCCCCCATCCTGCGCCAGGAAGCCGACATGGTGATCGGCGACCGCCAGGTGGCCGAGATCGAGCACTTCTCGCCGATCAAAAAGTATCTGCAAGGGTTCGGGTCGCGGGTGGTGCGCGCGGTGTCGGGCACCGACGTACCCGACGCGCCCAGCGGCTTCCGCGCCTTCTCGCGCGAGGCTGCGTTGCGCCTGCAGGTCATCACCCAGTACACCTACACGCTGGAGACCATTATCCAGGCGGGCAAAAAGAACCTGGCTGTGGGCCACGTGCCCGTGCGCACCAACCCCATGCTGCGCAAATCGCGCCTGGTGCGCTCCATCCCCGACTACGTCAAGAAGTCGATGACCACCATCGTGCGCATCTGGGCGCTGTATGAGCCGCTCAAGATCTTCACCTACATCGGCGGCATCTTCATCTTCATCGGGCTGTGGGGGGTCTTCTGGCTGCTCTATCACTGGGCTATCGACGAGAATTTCAACTGGTTCCGCACCTTCACCGGCCACCTGCCCACGACCTTCGCCGCTGTGCTGGGCTTCGTTTTCGGCATCCAGATCTTCCTCATCGGCCTGGTGGCCGACATCCTGGCCGCCAGCCGCCGCCTGACCGAAGAAACGCTCTATCGCGTCAAGCGCATGGATCTGGAACTGGCCGAGCTACAGCGCCGTGGCCAGACGCTGGTTACCACGCTGCAAGAGCATGGGCTCGACGGCGCTGCCGCAATCACCGCGACCGAGACACCCGATGTGCATCCCGCGCCCGATGCCGCGTCCCCCCCACCCGAATACATCCCGAACGGCGTGACATCTCCTGCCGGACTCGACACCGCCATCGACACCACCGTTGACCCTGCCCGGCGGCCCGATTCGCCCTCGACATCCTGACCGTCCCGCGGCTGCGATGTGGCGTGCCATGGCCTAATACTTGCTGACCGCAAACCAGCGGAGAACTGCGTTCGTATATATTGTGATAACTATAACAATCTTTCCGCATTAAAATCATCGGAGTGGTCCAGTGACGCCGCGGGGTCGGCCTCTTTGTAGGGGACACCCCGAAAATGGGCAATTGTCACTGGAAAAACATTGTGATATAATACACGCTGTTTTAGGCGGCGGAACTAACTTCCCGCCCCGCCGCAAGGAGGCAACGGATGCTCGAATGGCTCGCGGTCTTGCTCTTTGTCACCATTTGCCTGGCGAACGCGGTGTTATTGGGCAACATCAGCCGCATTGTCGGTCCGCACCGGCCCACGGCGGCGAAACTCACACCTTATGAGTCGGGCATGCCGCCCATCGGCCCCGCGCACCAGCGCTACACCGTGCGTTACTATCTGATCGCCATGCTCTTTGTCATCTTCGACATTGAAGCCGTGTTCCTCTATCCCTGGGCCATTGCCTATAACGCGATTGGGATTTATGGCCTGGTGGAAATGATCCTGTTCCTGTTGTTGCTCATCGTGGGCTACGTGTACGCGTGGCGGAAGGGAGCATTCGATTGGGCGTCTTAGAAAATCGTTTTAAGCCGGGCGTGATCACCACCACGGCCGACTTCCTGTTCAACTGGGCACATCGCTCGTCGATGTGGCCGCTGATCCTGGGCACCGCTTGCTGCGCCATTGAAATGATGGCGGTGGGCATCTCGCGCTTCGACATGCTGGAGCGCTTCGGCATGCTCTACCGCTTCTCGCCGCGCCAGAGCGACGTGATGCTCGTCTGCGGCACCGTCACCAAGAAGTTCGCGCCGGTCATGCGCACGGTCTGGGACCAGATGGCCGAGCCGAAGTATTGCATCGCCGTGGGCAACTGCGCGTCCGCCGGGGGGCCTTTCCCGACATATGCCGTGGTGCAGGGCATCGACGAGGTGGTGCCGGTTGATATCTACGTCCCTGGCTGCCCGCCCATTCCCGAGGCCATCTTCTACGGCATCATGAAACTCCAAGAGCAGATCAACCAGAACACCATCGCCAAGAAGGCCGCCGTGGATGTCACGGCACGGAGCGTGTAACATGCCTCCTGTCCCTCCTTTGCAACACGTCGATCCGGAGACGCATGTCGCGGTGCAGCGACTGCGCGCCGCCATGCCCGACGCGATCGAGGGGGTGAGCTCGCACCGCGACCAGGTCACGGTGCGCATCCCCAAGGATCGCTGGGTGGCGGCGGCACAATTCCTGCGTGACGACCCGGAGTGCAGTTTCGAGATGATGGTCGACCTGACCGCCGCCGACTATCCGCCGCGGCCCCAGCGCTTCGACGTCATCGCCCATCTCTACAGCTTGAGCAAGGGCCACCTGCTGCGCATCAAGACCGGGGTGGCCGAGGGGGACAGCGTGGATACGCTGACCACCGTCTGGAAAACGTCAAACTGGTACGAGCGCGAAGCCTACGATATGTTCGGTGTCCAGTTTGCCGGGCACCCCGATCTCCGGCGCATTCTCATGCCGGAGAACTGGGTGGGTTACCCGCTCCGCAAGGACTACCCGCTGGCCGGGTATTAGCCGGGGCGAGGGAGAGGTATGTCAAATGGCTGATGAGAGACCTACCTGGGAAATCCAGTCGCTCGAACCGCAGGCCGAGGGCGATGCGGCGGTGGCGGCCGTCCTGTCCGAAGAGCCGCACCCCGTGCAGGAGCAAGAACTCCTGCTGAACATGGGTCCGCAACACCCCAGCACCCACGGCGTGTTGCGGGTCTTGCTGGAGCTCGACGGCGAGATCGTCCGCAAGGCGATCCCCGACCTGGGCTTCCTGCACCGCGGCATCGAGAAGATCGGGGAGTATCGCCAGTATAACCAGTTCGTGCCCTGGACCGACCGCATGGACTATGTGGCCGCGTTCACCAGCAATCTGGCCTGGGTGCAGGCCGTCGAGGGGCTAATGGGCCTAGAGATCCCGCCGCGAGCCAAGTTCCTGCGCGTCATCTTCTCCGAACTCCAGCGCCTCGCCTCGCACCTGCTCTGGCTCGGCACCCACGTCATGGACCTGGGCGCCGTGACCGTGTTTCTGTTCGCCATGCGCGAACGGGAATTGGTGCTGGACCTGCTGGAGATGCAGACGGGCGCGCGCATTACCCTGAACGCCCAGCGCGTGGGCGGCTTCCCCAAGGACATCCCGCCCGGCTTCCTGGAGAAGCTGAACGACTTTCTGCGCGTCATGCCCCGCCACATCCACGAGTACGACCGGTTGCTGGCCGAGAACCCCATCTTCCTGCGCCGGGTCAAGGGCATCGGCGTAATCTCCGCCGCCGAGGCCGTGCAGTGGGGCCTCACCGGGCCGAGCCTGCGCGGGTCGGGGGTGGCCTACGACATCCGCAAGGCCCGGCCCTACGCCGCCTACGACCAGATCGACTTCGAGATCCCGGTGGGCAGCCACGGCGACGTGTACGACCGCTATCTCGTGCGTATGGAAGAAATGCGCCAGAGCCTCAAGATCATCCGCCAGGCCGCGGATATGCTGCCCGACGGCCCGGTCATGACCGACGACATCCGGGTGGCCTTGCCCGGCAAGGAAGCGCTGATGACGTCCATCGAGGCGATGCAGCGCCACTTCATCCTGGTCATCTACGGGTTGCGCCCGCCGGTGGGCGAATATTACAGTGCGGTGGAGGCACCGAAGGGCGAACTGGGCTGGTATATCATCAGCCACGGCGAGTCGAACGCATACCGCGCGCGCTGCCGCCCGGCATCCTTCACCAACTTGCAGGGGCTGCCGATCATGGTCGAAGGCGCGCAGATCGCCGACGTCATTGCCGCCATCGGCAGCATCGACATTGTCGTAGGTGAGGTGGATCGCTAATGGCCGATACTGCTGTACGCATCATCCCGCCGGACCAGGTGCAGGAGATCCTGACCCGCTATCGCGATGTCGATCCGATGGAGGCGATGATCCCGGTCCTGCAAGAGATCCAGACCCGCTTCGGCTTCGTGACCCAGGCCGTGGTCGACCAGATGGCCGAGGTGCTGGGCATCTCCGAGACCGAGATCTACGGCGTGGTCACGTTCTACAGCTTCTTCCGCTTCAGCCCGGCGGGCGGGCGCACGCTGATCACCTGCGAGGGCACGTCGTGCTACGTGCGCGGGGCGGCCAGGCTGCGCGAGGCCATCGAGGAGCGCCTGCACATCACGGCGGAGGGCACCACGGCCGACAACCGGCTGTCGTTCTTGCCGATGTCGGTTTGCATCGGCGCGTGCGACCTGGGGCCGCTGGTGGAAGTCGAGGGCCACTATTACAGCCATGTGACCCCTGAAAAGCTGAATGCGATCATCGATGAGTGGGTGGACAAGCCGCTGGGCGAGGTGGCCCACGGCCACGACGAAGGCGCGACGGGCAGCGGCATGGGCCCCTACGGGTACGGGCCGCCCGCCGCGGCGCTGGGCAGCGCCCTGCCGGAGCAGGGCCAGCCCCCGCCCGGCCCGCCGCGCACCGGCCAGAGCACGCGCGGCATCCGCGACTGACGAGCTATCAGCCGTCAGCTATCAGGTAGTTTAGATAGAGCAGATGATGGGTATTGCCGGCATGAGGAGCGGTCAGCATGCGCTAATCGGCGACCAGTCATTATTACTGATAGCTGACGGCTGACGGCTGACGGCTGATAACTAGACAAAGGACGAACTATGAGCAGCGCGGCATACTATCCATTGGACACCAACGTCCGGAGCCAGATTACGCCGGAGCAGTTCGAGCAGCGCCAGCAGGCGGCGCGCGATCTGTGGCGCCGCACCTATCAGGATGCCGGCAAGCCGGTGATCCTGGTCGGCTGGGGGTCCTGTAGCGTGGCCCACGGCGCGGTCGAGACCTTCTGGGCCATCCGCAAGTGGCTGGACGACAACCACGCCGTCGCCGTGCTACGGCGCACCGGCTGCATTGGGCCCGACTACGCCGAACCGCTGGTCGACGTCGTCATGCCCAACGGCGGCCCGCGCATCTCCTATCATCACATCACCGCCGACCGCGTGCCCGAACTGATGGAAAGCCTCTGGCGGCGCCGCGACCTCAAGAAGGAGTGGGCCTTCTGTGTCCTCGACCGCGAGGATTTCAACAACTCCACCCAGGGCTACGAGGGCATCCCGGCAGCGTTCGAGCTCGACCAGTTCAAGCTACAGAAGCGCATCATCATGCGCAACATGGGCTATATCGACCCCGAGTCGATTGACGACTACATCGCGCGGGGCGGCTACCAGATGCTGCGCGAAGTGCTGGGCGGCATGGACCCCGAGGCGATCATCAAGACGATCACCGACTCGAACCTGCGTGGGCGCGGGGGCGCGGGCTTCCCCGCCGGCATCAAGTGGGCCGGCGCACGTAAGGCCCGGCGCACGCCCAAGTACGTCATCTGCAATGCCCACGAGGGCGAACCCAATGTGTTCAAGGACCGCCGCCTGCTGGAAAGCGACCCGCACGCCGTGCTCGAAGGCATGATCATCCAGTGCTACGCCATCGGCACGCCCTGGGCCTACTTCTACGTCGGCGACGAGTATCCGCTGGCGATCCACCGCACCAAGGAAGCCGTGCGCACGGCCTATGCCGCCGGGTTGCTCGGCGACAACATCCTGGGCAGCGGCTTCTCCTGCCATGTGGATGTGCAGATGGGCGGCGGCGCCTATATCTCCGGCGAAGGCACCGCGCTCATGTTCGGCATCGAGGGCAAGCGCGCCATGCCCCGCGCCAAGGTGCAGCGCTCGGTCGAAGCCGGGCTGTGGGGCCTGCCCACCTGCGTCAATAACGTCGAGACGATGATCAACGTGCCCTATATCCTCAAGAACGGCGCCGACTGGTACACGGCCATGGGCACCGAAAAGAGCAAGGGCACCAAGCTATTCACCCTGATGGGCAACATCGAGCGCGTCTGCACCGTGGAACTGGAGATGGGCCGCACCATGCGCGACCTGGTCGAGATCTGTGGCGGCGGCACGGGCAAGCTGCCCTTCAAGGCGATCCAGACCGGCGGGCCGTCCGGCGGCTGCCTGGCCGAGCAACACCTCGACCTGCCGATGGACTTCGAGTCGCTGGAGCCGGCCGGCGGCACGATGGGCAGCGGCGGCTACGTGGTCTACGATCAGAGCGTCTGCATCGTCGATATGAGCCGCTATTTCAACCGCTTCAACCGCTACCAGTCGTGCGGCAAGTGCTTCCCGTGCCGCATCGGCACCAAGTCGCTGCTCGAAATGACCGACCGCATCGCCTTCGGTGGCGGGCGGCCCGAGGACCTCGACATAATGTGGCGCTGGAGCGAGCATGTGGTCGAAATGTCGCTCTGCGGCCTGGGCCAGACGGCGCCGCTGCCGCTCATGGGCGGTATCCGCTGGTTCCGCGACGAGTTCGTGGAGCACATCACCGACAAGTATTGCCGGACGGGCACCTGCGTCAAGCTGAACGAGATCCAGGCGCGCAAGAAAGCCGGCCAGCCCGTGCCCGACTACGAGCAGCCGTTCCTGCCGGTGCGGGTGGGCGAGCGGGCGCGGGCGCTGGGCAGCCCGAGTAACCGCGACTTTGCCGCCACGGCGGGCACCGACCGCGACGGCGGCGCGAATGGCGCGGGGGGTAACGGCGCGGGGGCGTCCACCGGCGCGAAAACGATCGTGGTAACGCCGCGCGATTAGGCGCGGCGGGCACGTGTCCTGCTAACGAAGCAGGCAGGCTTCGTCTGACTACGCGGCGACACGCTTCGCCGCGTTGGCATGACCCGCTCACCGGGTAACACGGCAGCAGTACCGAGCACACTGTGCGGATTGGCAGCTTACCCGCTCTAGCCGGGACGGCTATCTAAGGAAGGTCTTATGGCTGACGTAACCGTTATCATCGATGGGATCAAGGTGCAGGTGCCCGAAGGTACCTACATGATCGATGCCGCCAAGTCGATCGGCATCGACATCCCCAACTACTGCTATCTGCCGGGCCTGCGCGCGTTCGGCGCCTGCCGCATGTGCTGCGTGGAGACCAAAGGTCGCAAGGGCTGGGAAATCGGCATTTCCTGTTCGATGCCGGCCAAAGACGGGATGGAGATTCGCACCCTGACCGACAACGTCTGGGAACAACGCCATATGGTCACCGAGTTGCTCGATGTCGACCACCCGCTCGATTGCCCGATCTGCGAGGCCAACGGCGACTGCCGCTTGCAGGACTACGGCTTCGAGTACGGCGTGATCGGCAAGGAGCTGCGCCGCCCGAAGATCGTCCGTCCCGCCGAGCGGCTGTCGCCGGCTATTGACATCGACCGCGACCGCTGTATCGTGTGCGGGCGCTGTGTGCGCGCCTGCGACGAGCAGATCGGGGCGGTGGCACTGGCCTTCGTCCAACGCGGGATCGAGACCGTCATCGACGCCCCGTTCGGCAAGTCGCTGCTGGACACGCCCTGCGTCGAATGCGGGCAATGCGTGGAGGTCTGCCCGGTGGGCGCGCTCAGCAGCCGTCCGCAGATGCACCCGGTCCACCACTGGCAGCAGCGCAAGACGCGGGTCACCTGCCAGTCCTGCTCCGTGGGCTGCACCATGCAGGTGGGTGTGCATAACAACCTGCTGGCCGAGGTCCGTTCGCAGGACGCGGTCGGAGTGAACGACGGCATCATCTGCGTCAAGGGCCGCTACGGCCAGGACTTCGTGAACAACCGCGACCGCCTGACCCAGCCGCTGATCCGCCAGGCCGACGGTAGCTTCCGCGCGGCGTCCTGGGAGGAAGCGCTTGACCTGGTGGCCGAGCGGTTGAACGCGAATAAGGCGAGCCTGGGCGTGGTCGCCGGCTCGAAGCTGACCAATGAGGAACTCTACCTGCTGCAAAAGGTGGTGCGCGGCGGGCTGGGCAGCAACAACCTCGACTCCGACGCGCGCTATCCCGAGTCGGAAGCGCTGGCCGTGCTGGAGGAGGCCTTCGGCTACGCGGCCATGACCGATAACCTGATCGATACGCGGCAGAAGGCCGGCTGCATCATGATCGTCGGCGACAGCATCTATGAGACCCACCCGGTCTACGCCTACCAATTGCAGCGGCTGCTGCGCATCCGCAACGCCAAGATGGTGGTGATCAGCCCGCGCTGGAACAAGATGAGCGAGTGGGCCACGCTGACGCTGCACCCGAAGCCCGGCACCGAGGAGACGCTGCTGCACGGCATCGCCCAGTTGATCCTGCGCGATTCCCTGGGCGACCCCGACCTGGCGACGAAGGTGGGCGGCTACGACGGCTGGATCGACTCGCTGGGCAATTACAGCCCGGAACAGGTCAGCAAGCTCACCGGCGTATCGATTGACGATATGACCAAAGCCGCGTACCTCTACGCCACGGGCGGCGTGAGCATGAGCGCGCCCAAGAAGCCCGCCGATCCGACCGCGCCGCGCAAGCAGGGCCCGCCTTCCACGATTATCTTCTCGGCGCGCGGGCCGTACACGTTGACGCCCGGCGCCGTGCGTGCTCTGTGCAACCTGGCCCTGGCAACCGGCAACGTCGGGCGGCCTGGCGGCGGCGTGAACCCGCTGGTGGGCGACGCCAACAGCCTGGGCCTCAACGATATGGGCTGCCGCCCCGACCGCTTGCCCGGCTACGCGCCGCTCGACGCCGCTAACCTGGCCCGCTTCTCGACGGCCTGGACGCTCGACCCCGACCGGCCCGTCCAACTGCCCGCCACGCCCGGCCTGAGCTATCCGGAGATGATCGGCGGCACGCTCGACGGCAGCCTGACGGCCCTGTGGATCGCCGGGGCCAACCCGGTGATCGGCGTGACCGATCCCGACGCCCTGCGCGCCGCGCTGAGCCGGCTCGATTTCCTGGTGGTGCAAGAACTGTTCATGAACGAGACGGCGGAACTGGCCCACGTGGTGCTGCCCGCGGCGTCGTATGCCGAGAAAGACGGCACCTTCACCAACACCGAGCGCCGGGTGCAGCGCGTACGCAAGGCGCGCGAGCCGGTGGGCAACGCCTATCCCGACGGCCGCATCTTCATCGAACTGGGCTACCGCCTCGGCCTGTCGATGCCCTATCCCCGCTCGACCGATATCATGGACGAGATCGTGCGCATGGTGCCGATTTACGGCGGCATCAACTACGGGCGGCTGGAAACCACGAACTATATCGAGGACGCCATCCCGATGCCGGGCGCCACGTCGTACAAGCAGTTGCGCGTGAACGGCCTGCAATGGCCGTGCTTCGCGGCCGACCAGCCCGACAGCCCGGTGCTCTATGCCGGCGGCAAGCTGCCGCGCCCGGCCCAGATCGCGGCGGCGCCCGCGCTGGGCGGTGGGGCCGCCCCGGCGGACGGCACGCTGCTGATGATCGCCGGGTTCAGCCTGTTCCCGTTCCGCACCGGCACCCAGAGCCGCCACAGCAAGTCGCTGGCGAAGGTACAACCGCATAGCCGGCTGCATCTGCACCCGGCGGACGCCCAGCGGCTGGGGCTGCGCGATGTCGAGCAGGTGCGGGTCAGCGCCGCCACCGCGCCGCGCAACGGCCACGGCTCCGGCGATCTCTCCGAGCTGAACACCCGGCCCGTGGACGCCATTACCCTGGTCAGCGATGCGGTTCCGCAGGGCACCGCCTTCCTGGGGCTGACGATGGCCCAGGCCGGGCGCAGCCCGCTGGCCCGCCAGGCCCTGGCCGCGCAAACCGGCGGCGCGAAAGCCGTCGCTATCCGCGTTGAGCCGCTCTATGGCGTGCCCACCGGCGACGCCACTATAGGTCCCGGCCCGGCCACCGGCAACGTTGTCGACCGGGCCAACGCGACCTTACCGCCCGCCTAGCGCTGCTGGATCATCCCTGGAGGGAGGGGAACGATGGATTTTGATTGGGTATGGTTGCTGATCCGGTTTATCGTCGCCGTGATCATCCTGACCTTCGTGCTGGTCACGATGGGCTTCCTGACCTACTTTGAGCGCAAGGTGGCGGCCCATATGCAGCACCGCATGGGGCCCAACCGCACCGGGCCTATCGGCTTGCTGCAATGGGTGGCCGACGCGGTCAAGCTGATCAGCAAGGAAGAGATTATCCCGGCGGGGGCCGACAAGGTGGTCTTCTGGTTGGCGCCGATGTTGAGCATGTTCACGGCGTCGGCGGCCTATGCCTTTATTCCGTTCGGCGAGCAGATCACGCTCTTCGACCACTCGATCCCGTACTACATCTCTGAGACGCCGATCGGGCTGATCGCCCTGCTGGCCTTCTCGTCGCTGGGCGTGTATGGACTGATCATGGGCGCGTGGAGTTCCAACAACAAATACTCCTTGTTGGGCGGGTTGCGCTCCGCCGCGCAGGTCGTCAGCTATGAAGTGACCATGGGAATCTCGCTGATCGGCCCGATGCTCCTGGCCCAGTCGCTGAGCCTGCAAGACTTCGCGCGGGCGCAGGGCGGATCGCTGATCGGCGCCGGGTCGCCACTGGGGACGCCGGGCGTCTGGTTTATCCTGCTGCAGCCGGTCGCCTTCATGACCTATCTCACCTCGGCCATCGCCGAGACCAACCGCATACCATTCGATCTGCCCGAATCCGAATCCGAACTGGTGGGTGGCTACCACGTCGAGTTCAGCGCCATGCACTTCGGCCTCTACTTCCTGGCCGAATACATCAACATGATCACCGTGTCGGCCATCGCCACCTACTGTTTCCTGGGCGGCTGGCAGCCGATCATTCCCATCGGCGGCGCGGCGCTCGGCCCGATCTGGTTTATCCTGAAGATGAGTTTCTTCATCTTCTTCTATTACTGGCTGCGCTGGACGCTGCCGCGCTTCCGCTACGACCAGCTGATGGGCCTGTGCTGGAAGGCGATTCTGCCGCTGGTGCTGGTCAATATCCTGGTTGTGGCGATCATGCGCGCGCTGCTGCCGCCCGACATCCCGCCGCTGTTCCACGGGTCGCTGGAGCAGACGTGGCCGTGGCTGGTGCTTATCGTCATCCAACTGGCGTTCGCCGCAGCGGTAATCTTCGCTGCCTCGCGGGCCGCGGTGGGCACCTGGTGGGGCAAATCCGAGAAGCCGGTGTTTGTTCGCGACGCGGGACCGGCCCCGCTGGCCGCAGCGCTCGACACCACGGAGGGGCAGCGCCGCATCAAGTTGCGCCAGGGGCTGTAGGGAGAGGCTAAATGGAACTGACGGATCAGGTTACAGGGTTCTTGCTGACCCTGCGCACGATGTTCGAGAAGACAGTCACTGTGCAGTACCCCGACGCGCTCCGCGAGCTGGCGCCGCGCTTCCGTGGCGCGGTCGGCTTCTTGCCGCACCCGTCCACGGGGCGCGAGAAGTGCGTCGGCTGCGGCCTCTGCCCGCAGATCTGCCCGGTGGACGCCATCACCATCGGCATCATTGAGGACGAGACCGAGAACGCCGATCATACGGACGAGTGGCACCCCTTCGAGCACTATTACATGAAGGGGCTGGACCCGCTCGACCCCGACAGCAAGAAGTTCAGCTACTACTATCACATCAACGAGACGCGCTGCCTCTACTGCGGCCTGTGCGTGGAAGTCTGCCCGGTCGAAGCGCTGGTGATGAGCCACCACTTCGAGATGTCTACCGACAACCGCGGCGAGACGATCTACGACAAGCACAAGATTTTGCAGATGGGCAAGACCTACATGGCCGAACTGAACGAGCGACTGGAAGGCGTGCAGGTGCGCCCGCAGTTGCCCGGCCAGACACGGCGCCCGACGCAGTTGGGCCGCCCGGCGGGGGTCGAGCAGCCCGGTGTGGGCGCCGAGGCCTACGGCAACGAAGAGAAGACGGCCCAGAAATAGCCAGGGGTGCGCTTGCCCCTTGCAGTGTGGAGCATAGAAGATGACTATTGCAATCCCGTCGCTACCGCAGATCGTGTTTCTCGGCCTGGCCGTGATTGCCGTCGCGGCGGCGCTCTTGATGATCACGCGCAACGACGCCGTGCATAGCGCGCTGGCGCTGGTCATCGTGTTGTTCCAACTGGCCGGGATGTACGTCCTGCTGAACGCGCCGTTCCTGGCCGTACTCCAGGTGCTGGTCTACGCCGGGGCGATTCTGGTGCTCTTCCTGTTCGTGATCATGCTGCTGCAACTGCGATCCGGCCCGCAGTTAGGCAAGGAACACACCATCCAGCGAGTGACGGCCTGGCCGATTGGGCTGCTGCTGGGCGCCGAACTGGTGCTGGTGATCGTGCTGGCCGCGTCATTGCAGGCGCCGCCGATCCCCGCCGGCACCACCCTGCCCAACCCCGGCGGCGGCTGGCCGGTCACGCGCATCGACACCTACGGCGGCGAGCCGCGCGCGCTGGGCATCGAGTTGTATACCAATTTCCTGCTGCCGTTTGAAGTGGCGTCGCTGATCCTGCTGGTCGCGGTGCTGGGGGCCATTGTGCTGGCCCGCCGGGAAGAGGGGGCGCTCACCGAGATCGTCACGCGCGGCATCAGCCTGGGGCGCATCGCCCCGCTGGGATCGGCGCAGGCGGCGGAGATCGAGAAGACCCTGGCCGGCGAGGTGCCCAACGTGCGGGTGATGTCGGGTGCGCTGGCCGGCGATACGCCCGCGCCGCCGGTGCCGGTGGCCGCGGGGAGCCAGCCCGACGTGACCGACCGGCGCTCGCCGCCCAGTTCGTCCACGGATGTCAGCGAAGATCGCCCGCAGAATAACGGCCCGACGGCCTAGACGTTTGCGAATGCGTAGCCTGGAGAGAGTGTATGCCTACTGATATGGGCGCCCCGGTGCCGTTGTCGTGGTTCCTGATCCTGAGCGGTGTCCTATTCGCCATCGGCATGATCGGCGTGCTGACCCGGCGCAACGTGCTGGTCATCTTTATGTCGGTTGAACTGATGATGAACGCCGTGAATATCACGCTGGTCGCCTTCGGCACGGCGATGAACTCGCTGGCCGGGCAGGCGTTCGTGGTGTTTGTGGTCACGGTGGCGGCGGCGGAGGCGGCCGTGGGCCTGGCGATTATTATGGCCCTGGTGCGCCACAAGCCGACCGTCGACGCCGCCGAGATGGAAATCATGAAGGAGTGACCCGCGGCGGCGGGCCAGGGCCGGGCGGCTGCGATTGTGGCGCCCGCCCCGGCCGGCAGTAGTGGAGTCCGTCTTACCGGCCCACGCCAGGGCCGATCATGCTCAACCGATAACTCGTGGCTTCCCGGAGGGAATTGGTCCATGCCTTCTGTGCTCAACCTGATCTGGCTGATCCCGGCGTTACCGCTGCTCGGCATGCTGGTTACGGGTCTCGGCGGGCGCGCGCTCACCAACGGCGGGCAGCGGCTGCTGGCTTCGTATATCGCCACGGCCTGTGTGCTGGTCTCGCTGCTGATCTCGATCGTCGTCGCTTTTAACGTGGCCGACAGGAACGGCGCCACCTATAACTCGACGCTCTACACCTGGATCCCTTCCGGTGACTTCGTGGTCGATATCGGCTTCTGGGTGGACGGCCTGACCGCGGTGATGCTGCTGGTCGTGACCGGCATCGCCTCGCTGGTGCATATCTACGCCATCGGCTATATGCGCGAAGATGCCCGCGATCCGTCGGTGCAGGCGCACCACGGCGCCCACGACACCCATGCGGCCCCGGCGGCCCACGGCGCCGCCGATGCCCATGCGAGCCATGAAGCCCACGGCGAACACGGCGCGGGCGAGTCGGGCAGCGTGCCCGAGTCCGGGACGCCGCCGATCAACCCGGCGGATAAGCCCGGCGACGGCGGCTGGCGCATCCGCGGTGGGTTGCAGAAGGACGGCGGCCTGGCCCGCTTCTTCGCCTTCCTCAACTTATTCGTCTTCAGTATGCTGGTGCTGGTGTTGGCAAACAACTACCTGATGCTGTTCGTCGGCTGGGAACTGGTGGGCCTCTCGTCCTACCTGCTGATCGGGTTCTGGTATCAGAAGCGCGACTGGTTCCAGGACCGCAAGGGTTTCATCCGCAAAGATGTGCCGTTCGAGGCGTCGAAGAAGGCGTTTATCGTCAACCGCATCGGCGACTTCGGTTTCACGATCGGCATCATCACGTTGTTCATTAACTTCGGCAGCCTGTCGTTTGGTAACATTTTCCCCAACGCGGCCGCGCAGGCGAACCACTTTGTGCTAGGCAATATGACTATCACCTGCCTGCTGCTGTTCATGGGCGCCATGGGTAAGTCGGCGCAGTTCCCGCTGCATGTCTGGCTGCCCGACGCCATGGCCGGTCCTACCCCGGTGAGCGCCCTGATCCACGCGGCGACGATGGTCACGGCGGGCGTCTACATGGTGGCCCGCTCGAACCCGCTCTTCCACCTGGCGCCCGATGCCATGCTGGTCGTGCTGGTCATCGGCACGGTGACGGCCCTGATCGGGGCGACCATCGCCTGCACGGCCACCGACCTCAAGCAGGTCGTCGCCTATTCGACGGTCAGCCAGCTTGGCTACATGTTCGCGGGCCTGGGCGCGGGTGTCTGGATCGCCGCCATCTTCCACCTGTTCACGCACGCCTTCTTCAAGGGCCTGCTCTTCCTCGGTTCCGGCTCGGTATTGCACGGCATGCACGACCTGGAGAGCGAGGGCAAGGACGGCCAGGATATTCGCTGGATGGGCGGGCTGTTCCCGTACATGAAGGTCACAGCGATTACGTTTATCATCGGCGCACTGGCGAACGCCGGGATCGTGCCGTTCGCGGGCTTCTGGAGCAAGGACGAGATCATCAGCGGCGCCATCCTCAACGGCTTCCCGATCGCCGGGGGCCTGCTCTGGATCGGCTCGTTCCTGACGGCGTTCTACATGTTCCGCCTGGTGTTCCTGGTCTTCTTCAACCGGCGCCGCTGGGACCCGGCAGTGGTCCACCCGCACGAATCCCCGCCGGTGATGACGGTGCCGCTGCTGATCCTGGGCGGGGCGGCCACCGTGGTCGGGTTCCTGGGATTCCCGCCGGAAGCGGGCCTGTTCCACCAGTACCTGGCACCGGTGTTCAGCGGGGTGATGCACGAGGCGGGCAGCGGCTATGCGCCAGCGCACATCGGGCAGACGCTGACTCTGCAATTCATTAGCGTGCTGTTCGCGCTGGCCGGCATCGGGCTGGCCTTCATGCTCTACTGGCGGCCCAGCAGTGCCGCCGAGACGATGTCCGGCTGGATCCCGTCGCTGTGGCGGGCGCTGCGCATGCGCTGGTACTTCGACGAGCTCTATGACCTGGTCTTTGTGCGCGGCGGCAAGGCCGTGGCGAACGGGCTGTGGGCCTTCGACCGCAACGTGGTCGACGGCGCCGTCAACGGCGTGGCCGCGTTGTTCCGGTGGGGCGGCGCGCGCTTGCGCCGGACCCAGACCGGCTTCGTCGCCAACTACGCCTACGCCATCGCGCTGGGTGTGTTTGTCTTGCTCGGATACGTGTTGGTTTCCACGCTGGTTGCCAAGTAGCCGGCGTTGAGTGCGAGGGGATACCCGTGAACGACTGGATCCTGACCCTGATCACGTTCGTGCCAATCGTCTTCGTGATCATCATGTTGTTACCGATGTGGCAGACGCCGCAGTTCAAGATCATCGCCACGGTGGGCGCCGCCATCGATCTGGTGCTGTCGCTGCTGCTGCTGCCCTTCTATAACTACGCGCCGGGGCTGATCGCGGGCACCGGGCTGACCAATATGCAGTTCGAGGTCAACTGGCCCTGGTTCGACCAGTTGGGCATCAACTACCACATGGGCATCGACGGCCTGGCGATGCTGCTGATCATCCTGACCGCGCTGCTGACGCTGGTCTCGGTCCTGGTCTCCTGGGATCCCATTCAGAAGCGCCAGCGCGAGTTTTACATCTGGCTGCTGGTGCTGGAAACAGGCATGATCGGCGTGTTCGTCAGCCTGAACTTCTTCCTGTTCTACATTTTCTGGGAGCTTATGTTGGTGCCCATGGCGCTGCTGATAGGGATCTGGGGCAGCGGCAACCGGGTCTACGCGGCGCTCAAGTTCTTCCTCTACACGCTGGCCGGCTCGCTGCTGATGCTGGTCGCCATCATCGCGCTCTATCTGCAAACCGGCACCGGCGGCGGCACGGCCACCCTGGACATCGTGCAGATCACCCAGTATATGACCGTCCACGGCAGCCAGTTGCGAGATTTCCAGACCTGGGTGTTCCTGGCCTTCGCGGCGGCCTTCGCCGTCAAGGTACCGATGTTCCCGTTGCACACCTGGCTGCCCGACGCGCACGTGGAAGCGCCCACCGCCGGATCGATCATCCTGGCGGGGGTGCTGCTGAAGATGGGCGCCTACGGCTTCATCCGCTTCGCCCTGCCCATGACGCCCGACGGCGCGGCGGCTCTGGCCCCGCTGATGGTGGTGCTCTCAGTGATCGGTGTGATCTACGGCGCGCTGGTCTCGCTGGTGCAGCCCGACTTGAAGAAGCTGGTCGCCTACTCGTCGGTGAGCCACATGGGCTTTGTGACTCTGGGCTTGTTCACGGCCATCTGGCTCAGCGGGCCGCAGTACGCCAACGCGGTGCAGGGCATCGACGGCGCGGTGATCGTCATGTTGAGCCACGGCTTCCTGACGGGCGCGCTCTTCCTCTGCGTGGGCGTCATCTACAACCGGCTGCACTCCCGCGAGATCGCCGCCATGGGCGGGCTGACGCAGCACATGCCGTTCTACTCACTGCTGTTCATGATCGTGACCATGGGGTCGCTGGGGTTGCCGACGCTCAGCGGCTTCATCGGCGAGTTCCTGGTGATGCTGGGCACCTTCCGCGCCAGTTGGGTGGCCGGGGCCATTACCACGGCGGTGATCATCTTCGCCGCCTGGTATCTGCTCTGGATGTTCCAGCGCGTGATGTTCCAGCCGCCGAAACCGAGTTCGGGGGGCTTCCGCGATATCAACTTGCTGGAGATCCTCGGCCTGGTGCCCCTGGTGCTGTTGAGCATTTTCATGGGCGTCTATCCGCAGCCGTTTTTCGATATTATGCGACCGGGCAACGACGCGCTGCTGCATAAAGTCGCCGTCAGCATGGCCTCCCCGGAGGTGGTCGCGTTCCTGGGTCACTTGATGCGCTAGTGACCCGCCCGCCGGGTCGCGCTCGCCGCTTATAGAGGTGAATAATGCCACCAGCCATTCCGTTGCCCACCATTGATTTTAATACAATCGTGCCGGAGATCATCGTCACGATCCTGGCGGTTGTGTTGATCCTGGGCGACCTGTTCCTGCCCAGGGACCGCAAGGGGGTGCTGACCTGGGTTAGCGGGGTCGGCTATTTCCTGGCCCTGGCTGCCTGCTTCCTCTACTTTGTCAACCCGGACATGCCGTTTACCTCGTTCAGCGGCATGATCGTGCTGGACAAACTGGGGCTGTGGTTCCGGGTGCTGGCGATCTTGTCGGCGCTCATCGGCGTGGTGTTTGCCGCCAACTACATCGAGGAAAAGGGCATGCCGCTGGGCGACTTCTACTCCGTGCTGGCCCTCGCCACGCTCGGCACGATGGTGGTGGCCGCCTCGCAGGACCTGACCGGCATCTTCGTCGGCATCGAACTGTCGTCCATCGCCACCTATATCATGACCGGGTTTGCCCGCAACAACCGGCTGTCGAACGAGGGCGCGCTCAAGTACTTCTTGCTCGGCACCTTCGCCACTGCGATCCTGGTCTACGGCATGGCCTGGCTGTACGGCATGACCGGTTCGACCAACATCCCCCTGATCGCCACGCAGGTGCGCACGCTGGTAGCGAGCGGGGCCGCGGGCCAGGGCGGGTTGCTGCTGGCGACGCTGCTGATCGTGGCGGGGCTCGGCTTCAAGGTGGCCGCGGTGCCCTTCCATATGTGGACGCCCGACGCCTATCAGGGCGCGCCCACCCCGGTCACGGCGATCATGTCGGTGGGGCCGAAGGCGGCGGGCTTCGCGGCGATCGTGCGGATTCTGATCGAGGGGCTGGGGCCGGCCTGGCAGCAATGGGTGCCGGTCATCGCTATCCTCTCCGTGCTGACGATGACTGTGGGCAACGTGATCGCCCTGGCCCAGCGCAGCGTGAAGCGCATGCTGGCCTACTCCAGCATCGCCCACACCGGCTACATCCTGGTGGCCGTGGCCTCCTACGACCCGAGCAAGGTGGCCGGCGCCAACGGCAACCAGGCCGTCGCCAGCATCCTGTTTTACCTGTTCGCCTACGTCTTCATGAATATGGGCGCCTTCGGCCTGGTGGTCTGGCTCGAACGCAACGGCGGCACGGAGTATCTGAAGGATTTCCGCGGGCTGTCCGGTTGGGCGCCGCTGCCCGCCGCCACGATGCTGGTGCTGATGCTCTCCCTGGCCGGCATCCCGCCGACCATCGGCTTCCTGGGCAAGTACTACGTGTTCCTGGCGGCGATCAACTCCAACCTGGTCTGGCTGGCCGTCATCGGCGTGCTGAACAGCGCGCTGGCGACCTTCTACTACCTGCGCGTCATCTGGTACATGTACTTCGAGACGCCGGAGACGACACTGGTGGCGCGACCCGCGACGCTGGTCAACACCGGCCTGGTCTTCACGGCGCTGGCGACGGTGGTGCTGTTCATCCTGGGCGGCGTATTCCTGGCCATGACCCAACTCTCGACCCCGCTGGTGCTCAGCGACCTCTTGCCCGCCCTGGCCGGGCGCTAGGCCCCGGCCTCGGCCCCCCAACGCGATCACACGGCGCCTTGCTTGCGGGCAAGGCGCCGCTTTTGCTTT